>NZ_CAXCCZ010000003.1:0-59990 GCF_963981275.1 uncultured Candidatus Thioglobus sp.
TAAGACACTTGATCTTTACCGGCATGCCCTTTGCCAACAACTGCTTTTTTAATTTGATTAGGACTGTACTCCACCATAGCAATACCATTCATGCCCGCCGCAGAAATAATTGCACCTCGTGCATGACCAAGCTTAATGGCCGCATCAGGATTAGGCCTATCTGGACGCATAAAAGCACGTTCAATAACCACCACATCAGGTTGGTACTTTTTAACCACTTGGTCGATCTCTAAAAATATAGTGGTTATGCGATCTGTGAGCTCGCCTTTGGTGCGAATGCAGCCACTAGCAAGATAAGCAAATTTGAGTTTTTCTGCTTCGATCAAGCCAAAGCCAGTAATTCTTGAGCCGGGGTCTACCCCTAAAATCTTCATAGACAATTTCACACTAAATAACTAAAAACAGTTTACTACAATATAGATTTATCATAGCACTCAAACCAATGACTTTTGAGCCATAATCAGAGCTTAAATGTTCACCACGATCATAGCGCAGATTAACAAAAAAACCATAATGCAATTACAAATATAAGATGTTTATGATATACTTTAATTTTTTTAGATTAAACAAGGACAAATCATGGCAGTACTAGAGCTAAATAAAGACAATTTTGACGACACTATTCAGAATAACGAACTTGTGATTTTGGACTTTTGGGCACCGTGGTGTGGCCCTTGTAAATCTTTTGCACCAACTTATGAAGCCATGAGCGAAAAAATTGAAGGTGTTACTTTTGCAAAAATTAACACTGAAGATGAGCAAGATTTAGCAGGTAAATTCCAAATTCGTTCTATTCCGACATTAATGATTTTTAGAGATCAAATCGCTATCTTCTCTCAACCAGGTGCAATGGCAGAAGCCGATCTTGAAACAGTGCTCAATAAAGCTAAAGAATTAGATATGGATATCGTTCGTAAGGAAATAGAAGAACAACAAGCTAAAGGTTAAGTCAAATCTGAATAACTTTTTTCACTAAACCCAACTCTGACATCGGCGCCTGTTACTAAAACAGGTCGCTTAATTAAGGTTGGGTTTTTTAACGCCAACTCTAAAGTGATGTCAGCTTTCTGTACATCAGTAAGATTTCTATAAGTGGTTGAGCGCTTATTGATGAGCTTATCCCAGCCTACAGAATCAGCAAAGCTTTGCAAGGTTTTCTCGTCAAGCGGCTGTTCACGAAAATCAATAAATTCAAACTCAATATTATTTAATTGTAAATATTTTTGAGCTTTCTTAACAGTGTCACAGTTCTTGATTCCATACATTTTCATCTTTCGACCGCCTATTGATTGAAAAACTCAAGAACTTCTTTCTGCTCTCTATCAACAATAATACGCAGACCTTTTTGCGGATAATGCCAATACGACACCCCTTCTGTGGCAAGCTCCACTCTAGCCGGCTTACCAAATAGATTTTCAATCACCTCTTTATCTAAATTAGCACCAGGTATAAAAGTTAGTGATTTAATTTTAAGCCTAGACATGGACCTCTCTCCTGCTGAAGTAAAGGTTGTATTTTTAACACCAGATGGCATTTGCATTGACTCATCAATATTGTTTGACAATGATTCAATGATTTGCTCATCCAATATTAAATTTAAAATAATTCTAGCACTAATGCCGCCTACCTTGGTGCTAGAAAAATACACTTCCAGTTCTGGTTTTTCCAATTCACTCTCAAATAAAGAGGCGTTTATTTCAGTGCCAAATTGACGAGCAGCATCAATTAAACGACTCTCAGCCATGGTTAAGTTAAACACCACAGTTTGCTGGTTTTCATTGATATAGCTTTGCCAAGGCATTGCCTGATTTTTAGGCATTTCAACATCACGAGTGAATAAAAATATTGCCACAAATGCAAGGATTGCACCTAATAATGTGTAGCCAACTATGTGTCTTTCTTTCATCGAATAAAGGGTGTTTTTCCAGCTTTATCGCGCAACCAGTTGAGCGTTTTAAATGTTGGATTGTGGTTAATAAATTTAATTTCCAATTGTCTCTTTCCTGGAAATTCCATTAGAAATATGCCCAATATTATTGAGATAAATCCCTGTCCTGGTGTCACCAACATAATAATGCCAGCTAACACCAAAAGAACGCCAACAAATGTTTTAACCGTAGTCTTAAGTAGGCAAAGTAGTGTTTTTCTTTTTACTTGATATGCATAATTAGCTGAAAAATAATCAGCTGGAATTAATCCTAATAAATAGGGTGTTAATAATAATGTAGCTACAAAAACAACAGCTGAAACAATACCCACTAAAATGAATATTTCTTCATACTGACTTACAAGTGTTAGCACTTGGTCTAGCATGCTAATAAAAAAGTGACCGGCCCATCATTGGTAAGTGATACCTGCATATCAGCACCAAACTCTCCACTTTGTACATCGGCGTGCTGTTGTGATATTTGCGCCATAAAATAATCGTACAATGCTCTTGCTTCTTTGGGCGCTTTGGCTGTTGAAAATCCTGGTCTTGTGCCTGAATTGGTATCTGCTGCTAAGGTAAATTGAGAAACCGCCAATATGCCACCCTTAATATCTGACACTGATAAGTTCATCTTGTCATTGGCATCGTAAAATACTCGATACGATAATAAGCGTTTAATCATTTTGTCTATCTGTGATTTTTCATCCTGCTTTTCAATACCAATAAACACAAGCAAGCCTTGGTTAATTTCACCAACAATTTTACTATCTACTTCAACTTTACTATGCGACACACGCTGAATTAAAGCTTTCATCAGGACTTAGCTTAAGTGCGAGACGTCCGCTACTGATAAGAACAAAGATCTTACCCAGTTAATTAAACTAAGGCGCGCTGTTTTAAGCTGTGGGTTATCTGCATTCACCATCACTTCATCAAAGAACGTATCAATACTTGCTTTGAGTGAAATTAGTTCATGCATATTACTAATATAGTCCGTTGATTGAGCAAGTTTTTTAGCAACAAGACTGGTCGACTCAAATAAAGCTTTTTCAGCTGACTCCACCAATACCGAGTGATCAACTTCAATTGAAAGCTCTTGATGATCTTTCAACATATTAGCGATACGCTTATTAGCCTCAATTAAACTAGCCGAAGCCTCATCTTTAGTAAAGATGTTTAACGCTTCAACCCGAAGATGAAAATCATAGGGAGATTCAGGCTCAACCGCCAATACCGCCTCAAATGCTTTAGCGCTAACCTTTTGTTCTTTGTAGTATGCGCGTAAACGATCCATCATAAATTTGTAAATAGCTGGTGCACACTCGCCATCTACCTCGCTTGAGTGAGCAGATAATGAAGCTGAGATAAGCGCTTTAAGATTAAGATTCAGCTTACTTTCCACCATCATCCTTAACAATCCTAATGCCATTCTACGCAATGCGTATGGATCTTTAGAGCCTGTAGGTCCTTGACCAATTCCATAAATTCCGGTAATGGTGTCTAGCTTGTCAGCAATGGCAACCACCAACCCTTCCGGTGTTGAGGGGAGAGTGTCGCCTGCAAATCTTGGATGATAATGCTCACTAATAGCACTGGCAACTGCTTTATTTTCACCATCGTTTAGCGCGTAATAACCTCCCATTACCCCTTGTAGATCAGCAAATTCTCCGACCATTTCAGTCACTAAGTCTGTTTTACACAACAGTCCGGCACGCTTTGAATCTTGCTCATTGGCGCCAATCATTTCTGCAATTGAGCCTGATAAAGTCCCAATACGCTTAGCTTTATCACCCATTGAGCCAAGTGATTTCATAAATAATACGCGATCTAATTTTTCTAGATGAGATTCTAGTGTTTGGCGCTTATCTTGTTCCCAGAAAAACTCAGAATCCGCTAATCTTGGGCGAATAACACGCTCGTTACCACTAACAATTACCGAAATATCACTAGACTCAATATTGGCCACAGAAATAAAGCTTGGTAATAATTTGCCATTTTTATCCAACATATGAAAATACTTTTGATGTGATTTCATCGCGGAAATAAGCGCTTCTTCAGGAACCGCTAAGAACGACTCACTAAAACCGCCTGAGAAGGCCCGCGGATACTCAACTAAAGCACACACTTCACCCAATAGCGCCTCATCAATAACAGCAGTTGCCTTATCATCAGCAGCCACTTGAATAACTTGCTGGCGAATCATTTCCTTGCGAGTGTCAAAATCCACTTCAATTTGTGCCTGATCCATCATGGTTTGACGATACTCGGACGCTTTGGAAATTTCAATTTTTTGTGGGCCTGTAAAGCGCAATCCACGGGTTACGCTTCCAGCAGAAAGCCCCATGATTGATGCACTGATTACTTCCTCACCCAATAGCATAACCAACCAATGAGTTGGCCTAGAAAACTGCACCTCAGAACTACCCCAGCGCATTGGCTTGGCAATTGGAATATTTTTAATTGCTGTATCAACTACTTGCTCTAGCAAGCCCTTAGTTTCTAACCCTTTTTGTTGCTTGCTAAAGAAATAGTATTCCGCCTTACCAAAAGTCTTTTGTGCAAGGTCAGCACGTAAAACACCACAAGATTTAGCAAAACCTTCAACTGCCTGATCAGGCGCACTGATTGCAGGACCTTTGCGCTCAATAACCTGATCCTCTTGCTGACACTGCAAGCCATGCACCAAAACCGCTAAACGGCGCGGAGTGGCAAATGACTCAACCTCCAAATGCTTAAGTTTTAATTCTGACAACTCTTTAATTACATTGTCAGTTAATGCTTTTGAAAGTTTTGGTAATAACTTGGGTGGCAACTCTTCTGTGCCTAATTCAAGTAAAAAATCTTGTGTATTCATCATAATAAATTTTAAATAATTTGGAATCGTAATTGATTGTTGAACAAGTCAATCATCACCGATCTAGCGTATAGCTTAGTTGGCACTACATCGAATTTCTTATAAACTCCAGCAATAGAAACCAATTCTGCATTGAATGATTGAACGAAAATAGTGGCCTTTTCATCACCTTGAATACCAGCAAACAAACTACCCTGAACTTCTTTATAGGCAGAAATAGATCCAAATGACATTACATCTGCCCCCGATTTAACTTTAGATAGCAGTACTAAATCTCTGTCTTGGGCAATTATTTGCTGAAATGAATAAACCTTATTAGTGACAATTTTTGGCGCTTGATAAGTTCTATCTTGATGCGGATTAGGGTTGCTTGATTCAGGCTGTTTTATAGCTTGCGTTTTGGCTTTGGTCTTTTTACTTGATGATAAAGACTTGCCAAAAACTGCTAAACCAGAAAATTTGGCAAAATCAATCAACTCTTGTTTTTGTGAGCGAATACCTACAGCCACCATCTCATTTTGAGCCAAAATTTCGATTAAAACTGCCAGCTCATTTGCCTGGAAATTTTTATTCTCAATTTCTAGAATAACAGGTGCATGCTGAAATTGCGCCTTATTATCACTGGCAAGTGTGGTGATCTCCTCAACCAAAGCATCGGTATTGTTAGTTAAAACTTTTAAGGTGTAAAGTGCTTCTGTTTGGGTGATAACTTCAATTTTATTCAACTGCGCCACCCTTGAGTGCAATCCAGAAAGTGCCAAACTCGATTCATGCCCGTATCGCCACTCAACATGAGCTCTAGTGGTGTTTTGTGTTTAAACTTTTTAACACTACGCTTTAGCCATACACTGGCGTACTCTCTATTAGTTGGAAATGTCGTGCCTAATGATTCATGGATGCCTAAAATCATTCTAGTGCGCTTAACCATCTCATCATTAAATTCAAAAGACTTATCACCACGACGATACAAGTATAAATGCCTTGGCTTAAGCACTTCTTCAAGGCCTAAAACAGTTAGCTGGTCGCCATCTTCTAATTTCCAGTTTTCTAAAATTTGAGATAACTGGAAGGTTAATTGATTTTGCTCATCCTTACTTAGGTTGACGATGTCTTGCTCTGAAGCCGTATCTTTGTGCATTAATTTACCCTGAAGTGGAACAATATTTCACGGTCAAATACGCTTTTGTCTGGTGCATGCGGTAGTGGCGAGGCTTTATACACCGCTCTTTCAATAGCATCTTTAAATACTTTTGCTTTAACACTGTTACTCACATTACAAGACTGTAAATTAACACTTTGCACATTACCATTCAAATCTTGCAATATATAAACATCACAACCCCAGTCATCTTGGGCACCTTGGTAACGCCATTTTTCTTTAACTCTTGAAGCAATCTGATTAACGTAATTTGCTTTTAGCTCATTTAAAATATCCTCTTGAGCTATCTCCCTCTCTTGATCTTCTTCCGCCTGAATCTCTTTCTTTAAAGAACGTGTATCTTGCTCTTTTTCAAATTTGTTAGCCTCAACCTTTCTTAACTTTTCAATTTTTTGCTTTTCTTTCTCGGCTGCTTTTGCTTTCTTTTCAGCAGTTTTTTTACGCTTTTCAGCTTCAAGCGCTTTTTTCTCTGCTAATTTCTTTTTCTTTAATGCTTGTTTGTTTTTCTTTTCAGCTGCTTTTCTGCTTTTTTCAGCTTTAGCTTTGGCTTGTTTTTCTTTCTTGGTTTTTGCTTTTAATTTTTTAAGACGTTGCTGCTCTTTATAGCGCTCATTTTCAACACGCTTTTCAGCACGCTTAAGATCGGCTAGACGCTTTTCACGCTTTTGTCGAATATCAACTAGACGTTGCTTCTCTTTCTTAATTTCAGTTAAATCAACCGTTACCGCCTTAGGGACGGCGCTAGATGATTTTGGTGCCTGTTTAGGAATCTCCCAACGCTGAACATTTGAAAATATCAAGCCGATCACTAATACCACATGCAAAACAATCGCCGTCCAAAAAGCTACCGGGTGTTTATTAGCAATCTTAGGTAATTTGATTTTTTTAAGTAGTTCGGTTTTCATTAGTTTGCATCACCTGATTCTGTCACGATACCCACTTTATCTACGCCATTTTTTTGCAAAAATGACATTAGCGATACAACCACTCCATACGCCACACTTGCATCACCACGTACAAAAACTTTCATGCTTGGATAAATCTCTAAACGCGCACTAACACGGCCAGCAATAATACCCAGTGGTAATTTTTCACCTTTAGAAACATCAGAACCATCCTCGTCTAGAGAATTAATAAAGTACTCACCCTCTTTATTGATAGTGACAATGGTGGGTTGCTGCTCTGTAAAGTCCACCATTTTGGCGTCAGCTGTTGGTAGGTCTACCTCAATACCCTGCTCAATAATAGGGGTTGTCATCATAAAGATCACCAGCAATACCAACATGACGTCAATATACGGAACAATGTTGATATGTGCATCAACACTTGGCCTATGACGTTGTGGCAGTTCAATCATGTTCTATAGCTACTTTTGTCTTTGAAAAGTAACAAACAACTCTTCAACAAACGAGGTGTACTTATTTTGAATCTCGCCCACTTGAGTAATTAAACGATTGTAGGCAATGGTTGCAGGAATGGCGGCAAACAAGCCAAATGCGGTTGCAATTAGTGCTTCAGCAATACCTGGTGCAACAATAGAAATCGTTGCTTGCTTAACAGAGGCAAGACCAATAAATGAATGCATAATTCCCCAAACTGTACCAAACAAACCAATGTACGGGCTTGACGAGGCAATCATGGCCAAAACACTTAAGCCATGGTCTAGACGATCAACCTCATTGTTAACTGCGGTGTTCATAGAGCGATATGCACGCTCCGAATTCATAACCAAGGCCTGATTAGAAGCGGAGGTTGTATGGGTAAACTCACCATATCCTGCGCCAAAAATATGTTCCATTGGAGTTCGGCTGGAAACTTGATCAGGAATTTGTCCATGCAATATTGACAAATCCGTATCTGACAAAAAATTATTATGAAAACGCTTAACATCTTTGTTGGCATCCATTAGCGTTTTCTTCTTAGACATGATAATAGTCCAGGAATAAATACTCATTAACACTAAAACAAACATAACCACTTGCACCACAAAACCAGCGCTAATAATTAAGCTAAAAATTGATAAACTACTGTCCATTTATTTTCTCCAGAATGTCACTTGGAATGGCGCGCGGTTTAAAATTTTGCACGTCCAAACAAGCAACGGTAACTTGTGCTTCAAATAATACCTTATTTTGTTTAAGATCCCTTATTTTCTGCGAAAAAATCAAGCTAGCACGGCGAGATTTTTCCACTTGGGTGTGAATGGTTAATAAATCATTAAATCGAGCAGGTGACAGATACTCAGCTTGAAGTGATCTAACAGCAAAAATAACACCTTGGTCGTTAATCAACTGGTCTTGTTCAAAACCTAATTCGCGCAAAAATTCGCTACGGCCGCGCTCAATAAACTTCAGATAATTTGCATAATAAACCACGCCTCCACTGTCTGTGTCTTCGTAGTAAACCCTAAGCTCTAAATCACTCATTAAATAAATCTTGGTGGTTCGAAGGTTGGTTTAATCCTAAATGCTTGTAAGTTAAGTTCGTGGCACTACGTCCACGAGGAGTGCGCTGAATAAACCCTTGTTGTATTAAATAAGGCTCAACCATATCCTCTAACGTACCGCGCTCTTCACCAATAGCAGTGGCTAATGTATCAAGGCCAACAGGGCCGCCAGCAAACTTATTAGTCATAATGAAGAGATAATCACGATCAAGTTGTTCCAATCCAGCTTCATCTACTTTAAGCGCGCTCAAGGCTTCATTGGCAATTGCTTGATGAATGATGCCATCCGTTTTTACATCAGCAAAATCACGCACCCGACGTAATAATCGATTAGCAATTCGTGGTGTTCCGCGTGAACGCATGGCGATTTCATGGGCGCCACTTGGCTCGATCTCAATACCTAAAATCTTAGCGGAGCGCTCCACAATAATTTGCAGATCTTGGTCGTTATAAAACTCTAAACGCTGAACAATGCCAAACCGATCACGTAGTGGTGAGGTGAGCATGCCTGCGCGCGTGGTTGCACCGATCAAAGTAAATGGAGGTAATTCTAATTGCACAGAATGCGCAGCCACCCCTTCGCCCACCATAATATCTAACTTAAAATCTTCTAGTGCAGGATAAAGGATCTCTTCAACAACTGGATTGAGGCGATGAATTTCATCAATAAATAAAACATCGTAAGGCTCTAACTTGGTCAAAATAGCGGCTAAATCACCCGAACGCTCTAAAACAGGTCCGGAAGTTTGCTTCATTCCTGCACCCATTTGGTTGGCAATGACATTAGCTAAGGTTGTCTTTCCTAGCCCAGGTGGTCCGTAAATTAAGCAATGATCCAATGCATCTTGACGTTTTTTAGCCGCCTTAATAAATAGTGACATCTGTGCTTTTACATCATCTTGACCAATATACTCAGACAGGCTGTCTGGGCGCACCGAAGCAATGACGATATCTTCGCCACCTTGATCTTTGCCACCTACTAAAGAATCTTCTTCTATCATACTAATTTAATCATTTTTTAAGTCATTTTAACTGATTAACTTCTTGTAACAGTAATTTGATTTTGATAGGCTTATTACGATGTTTCAATTTAACCATTTTGGCGATACTTGATCCTTGATATGGCATAAATTTGCCAATCTGAACCTGCCATTCACTCTGTGCATCGAGCCGATGCTTAAAGATGATATCGGACAAACTGTGTAGTGGGAAGTTCCAACCTAATTCTTGCGTCATCCACTGTTGCAAATTAAGTGGTGTTTGCACATGATCCACAAACAAGCCGTGCTCAGTTGAACGAACATTGACCTCGCCCAATCCCAATGCACTCACTAGCACCATCTCAAATTCTTGCTCAACAAAGCTAATATTAAAGCTAATATTTTGATTGCTGCCATTAACTAAAATACCCGCCCGACCCTTGGCACTCCATGCATCAGGAGCGATACTTGGCACACTATAGTGTGTTTGAGTATTGAGTGTTTCACAACCCTGTAAAAATAAAAGAATACACAATGTAAAGAGCTGCTTCATAGGGTGAGCATTCTAACATTGGAGTTGTAATAGCGAACGCCTAAAAATTGCGATTTAGGTATAATTAAGTGCTTATTGAGTTTGTTATTTGGGTTTATGTCACGCATTGCTATTTTAAGTGTTAATCATGCACAAGCACCGGTTTCGGTACGTGAGCGTGTGGCCTTTGAACCTAACCACTTGGCCGATGAATTGCAAAAGTTAAACAGTATTTCAGGTGTTGAGGCTTGTGTTATTTTATCCACTTGTAATCGCTCTGAAATTTATACTGTCGTGGACAACGACAACCCTCAAGAAATCTTAAGCCAATATCTATCAGATACGCACCAGGTCTCTAGGCAAGAACTTGACTCTTATCTGGTTTATTTTGAAAATGATGCAGCCTTAGAGCATATTTGCAATGTCGCTTGCGGTTTAGATTCTCTCGTCTTGGGAGAGCCTCAGATTCTAGGCCAACTTAAAGATGCCTATCATAGCGCCAAGCAAGCCAAAACACTAGATAAAAAGCTGGAAAAATTATTCCAGCACGCTTTTTCAACGGCTAAAAAAGTACGCACCGACACTCAAATCGGCTCATCACCCGTTTCCATTGCTTATTGCGCTGTCAAACTCAGTGAAAAAATATTTGCAGATTTATCTGAGCAAACTGTTTTACTTATTGGCGCCGGAGAAATGATTGAACTGTGTGCTCAACACCTAAGCCAAAAAGGCGTTAACAACATCATTGTTGCCAACAGAACGCTTGAAAATGCACAAAAAATTGCCTCCATTTATGGTGCTCAATCCATTAGTTTAAAGCAGTTTTCTTCAGTCATTCATCAGGCTGATATTATTATTTCCTCTACCGCTGCTTCAGTGCCTGTTATCGGTAAAGGGCTGATTGAAAGTGCATTGAAACGTCGTAAGCACAAGCCAATGTTTATGCTTGATATTGCCATACCACGTGATATTGAGCCTGAAGTAGGCCAACTAGACGATGTGTATCTATACACTATTGACGATCTTGAGCAAGTGGTGAGCGACAATGTAGATTCACGCGAAAAAGAGAAAGTGCTTGCGCAAGAGATTATTGTTAAGCAAGCTCAAGTATTTAACAAATGGTTATCAGTTTTGCCTAATGAACAACTGGTACAAAGCTATCGAACCAGTGCCAATCAAATTAAAGATGATATTGTATTAGATGCCATTAAACGCCTTAATAATGGTGACGATGGGGAGAAAATTATTAAAAAATTGGCCGACCAACTCACTAATAAAATATTACATACAACCTTTAAAAACATTAAGCAGACTGCACATACAGATTTATCTCAGTGTGAAGGCTGCGTTCCTAATATTAAAAAATAATGAATGAATCTATCCTTGCTAAGTTAGAGCAAATGTCAATGCGCCTAGAAGAAGTTGGCGCCATGTTAAGCGATCCAAGTGTGGCCAGTGATGCTAAGAAATTTAGAGAGCTATCCATTGAACATTCACAACTAACGCCTGTTAATGAGCAGTATCAAGAATACTTGGTAACCAACCAAAACCTTGAAGATGCCAAGCTAATGCTCGAGGAAGATGATGCCGAGATCAAGGCCATGGCCAAAGAGGAAATTAGCGATGCTAAAGACACTCTAGAGCGCCTAGATCTTGACCTTAAAAAATCTTTACTGCCTAAAGACCCTAACGACTCTCGCAATATTATTGTGGAAATTCGCGCTGGCACTGGCGGTGATGAGGCATCTATTTTCTCAGGGGACTTGTTTAGAATGTACTCTCGCTATTGTGAAAAACAAAAATGGCAATTGGAAACCTTAAGTGCTAATGTAGGCGATCACGGCGGCTACAAAGAAATCATTGCCCGCATTAGTGGCGTTGATGTTTACTCTAAACTTAAATTTGAATCAGGTGCACACCGTGTTCAGCGTGTACCAGAAACTGAAAGTCAAGGTCGTGTGCACACCTCTGCTTGTACTGTGGCCATCATGCCAGAAGTGGAAAATATTGAAGATATCGACATTAATATGGGCGATGTTCGTGTTGACACCTTTAGAGCCAGTGGCGCTGGTGGACAGCACGTTAACAAGACCGACTCAGCCGTTCGTGTCACCCACATTCCAACAGGAACCGTGGTGGAGTGTCAAGATGGACGCTCACAACACAAAAATAAAGCGCAAGCCATGTCAGTATTAGCATCAAGAATTTTAGATGCACAACAACAAGTTCAGCAAAAAGAACAAGCATCAGCCCGTAAAGAATTAGTCGGCAGTGGCGATCGATCTCAACGAATTCGCACTTATAATTATCCTCAAGGACGCATTACCGACCATCGAATTAATCTAACACTCTATAAATTGGCGGAAATCATGGAAGGTGATTTAGAGTCAATCATCGAGCCATTGATTGTTGAGCAACAAACCAACCAGTTGACAGAGTTAAATGACGCGCTAGCTTAACCTTCTTGGAAATAATTGCGATAGAATAAATAATACGCCAAGCGCAATTACAATGGTTGGGCCTGTCGCTAAATCATAAAACGTAGAAACAGTCAGCCCCATTAATACAGCCACCATAGAAACAACAATTGATTGTAAGACCATGCTTAATGGGGAGTTGGCAAACACCCTGGCAACCGCAGGTGGAATAATTAACAAGGAAGTGATTAGTAAAACACCTACAATTTGCACAGAAATTGAAACTGTTAAAGCAATCATCAACATAAACAACAATTGATAAAAAGTTCGATTAAGACCCTGGGAAACCGCCAATTCTTCATTTAAAGTCAATAAGAGTAATTTTTGCCAAAAAGCAACCAATAAGCCGATTACAATGATCAGTACAACATAAATCCAGATAATATCTTGATTATCAATTGACAAAACATCGCCGAACAATAGAGCGAAATAATCAGTGCTCTCTCCGCCAACAATACCCAATATAACAATACCAAGTGACAAAGCCAGATGTGAAAAAATACCTAAAATAGCATCATTAGATAAAAACTGTTTTTGTTGCAAAACAACAATCAACCCTGCAAACACAACACCCACACTCACCAAGCCCACATGCATGCCCATGCCGCTTGCCAAGCCAAGTGATACGCCAAGCAAGGCAGAGTGCGAAATAGACTCAGAAAAATAACTCATGCGCTTCCAAATCACAAAACAACCAAGTGATCCTGCAATAATAGAGATACCGAGCGCAGCTATTAGCGCTCTTAAGATGAAATCTTCCACAACCAAGTTAGTCAGTTATTGGCAATCTTTACACAAACCGTATAAATACAGACAGTGGTCAGTTAGCTTATAACCATATTTAGTGGCGATATCATGCTGATGCTGTTCAATTACATCATCAGAAAACTCATCGATTTTTCCACACTTAACGCACAACAAATGATCATGATGCTCAACATTTGACAATTCATACACGCTTTGGCCATTGTCAAAATTCAATTTGTTAATCATGCTCGCCTCTTCAAACTGCGTTAATACACGATAGATAGTGGCTACACCAACCTCTTCACCTTGCATAACCAAGGTGCGATAGATATCTTCAGCGCTCATATGGTGATTGTCGCTTTTTTCTAAAATTTCTAAAATTTTAAGTCGCGGCAATGTGACTTTTAGTCCAGCACTTTTTAAATCTTGAGCATCCATATTCAAATCCTTGAGGTAAAATCAGAAAAATAATTCCTAATCATTTTAATCAATTAAATCCAAATGAACAAACTAACTTTAATTGCAATCTCATTCTCATTTCCATTTTTGTCAGCTTGCACCCCTTCCATGCCAACATTGCCAGATTTTCCAGACATGCCAGATATTCTGCCAGATATGTCATTACCCACTCTATATAAAGACGATATTCAACAAGGTTCGGTTTTAACAAGATTTAAAATCAATCAACTCAAAGCAGGCATGTCAAAAGCACAAGTACAAGACTTGATTGGCTCACCTAGCATTAGCGACCCTTTTCACAACAATCAGTGGGATTATATTAACCATTCAACACGCCACGAGAAGGATGACACTCATTACCGCTTAGTGCTTAAATTCACCAATCAGAAATTAACCACAATTGACACTTCCGGTATCACCAGCCTGGATAAATTAACTGATAAAGAAAAGGCACTTGAAGACCAGCGTATCGCTGCAGAAAAAGCAAAAATCAAAGCGCAAAAACTGGCAAAAGAAAAAGCCAGAATTGCAAAAGAAAAGCGTGCTACAGAAGAAAAACGCATTGCTAAAGAAAAGATCGCCCAAGAACAGGCGGCGGCAGCTTTAAAAAAAAGAATTAAACTAGAGCAAGCTCAGCAGCATCAAATTGAACAGCAAAATGCAATCAAAACAGCTGAGTTAAAAAAAGCCCAAGCAGAACAACAGCTTGAACAGCAAAAAATATCCGCTGAAAAACTCCAAGAGGCTGTTGAAAAAACCAAAACTGAAGAAAAACCCAAAGAGGTAGAAACACCTTGGTATAAATTTTGGTAGAACTTCAGTAATCGTGTCGTCACTTGTTATTAACAATCTAAGTTGCCAAAGAGGTTACAACCAACTCTTTAGCGACTTATCCTTTCGAGTAGAGACGGGCGAAATATTACGAATTACCGGCGCTAATGGTAGTGGCAAAACCTCACTTTTAAAAATCCTAGCCGGTGTCAATATCCATGAACAAGGTAGTATCGAACTTGACCAGCATCGTGTTAAAAGTGACGAATACCAGCAGGAAGTTTTTTATCTAGGCCATCAAGCAGCACTCAGTGCTGAGCTAACCAGTCTTGAAAATCTTGAATTTTTAAGCGCTTTAAACCAGCCTGTTAAGCGAGATTCACTTATTCAAGCATTGGTTGATATCGGCCTTAAAGGCTATGAAGATGAGTACTGCGCCAACCTTTCAGCTGGCCAAAAACGTCGAGTTATTTTAGCCAGCTTATTTGTTTCTAACGCCAAAGTATGGCTACTAGACGAGCCTTTTACTGCGCTCGACCCCAAGGGCGTTGAAATTGTGGAAAATAGAATTACCCAGCATTGCACGAATGGCGGACTATGCCTATTTACCACGCATCAAGATTCAGCTTTACCCAATCAGCGCATGATTTCTTTATGAATATTTACTTACAAACCTTAAGTCGTGACCTGCGCGTAGCTCTTAGAAACCCTTCTAGTATTCTCAACCCTTTGTTATTTTTTATTATTTCTGTCTCATTATTTCCGCTAGCCATTAGTCCGGAAGCTGCAACACTCTCTCAGATTGCAGCTGGTATTATTTGGGTGGCTAGCATGCTGGCTGTGCTTTTATCTCTGAATGCTCTTTTCCATCATGACTTTGATAATGGTGTATTAGAGCAAATGGTTACCTCGCATCATTCTTTACCACTACTCATACTCTCAAAAATTACCGCACACTGGCTATTGACTGGCGTTCCAATTATTTTATTGTCACCTCTGCTCGGTGTGTTTTTATTTTTAGATGAAGAGGGTATTAAAGTACTAATGATGACTTTATTATTAGCGACACCAAGCTTAAGTTTGATTGGCAGTATTGGTGCCTCTTTAATTGTCGGTATTAAAAATTCCGGAATGCTTCTATCTTTACTTATTTTGCCACTCTACATCCCCATTCTAATCTTCGCCTCAAGTGCAGTCTCACAGGCGCAATTTGGCTTAGATATTAGCGGTCAATTGTATTTCCTAGCCATGTTTTTAGTACTAAGTTTAATGAGTGCACCTTTTGTGAGCGCCATCGCCCTAAAAATAAGTCTAGAATAAACCTTATTGTTTGTTATAATAACTAGAAGCGCTGATTTGTCCCGATTGCTAGCGTTACTACCTAGAGTAGTTAAATTAAGCTAAAGCAGGCGTTCTTCTTCATTGAAAACCCTTCTTGACAAGGGTTTTTTAATGTTTATAAGGACTGCAATACAAAGCAGTCTAAAGGAGAACAAAAATGATATTCACTTCTGAATCTGTTTCGGCAGGACACCCCGATAAAGTTTGCGACCAAATTTCTGATGCTATCTTAGATGCGGCACTAGCCCAAGATAAAAACTCGCGTGTTGCTTGCGAAACTTTAATTAAAGACAACAATGTTGTATTGGCTGGAGAAATCACCACCGGCGCTAGCATCAACTATGAAAAAATCGTTCGTGACACCATTAATGAAATTGGCTATAACGACGATGAATTAGGCTTTAACGGCACAACTTGTAATATTGCAAATCTTCTAGGTGAGCAATCTCAAGACATCGCTCAAGGTGTTGACGAATTTGAAAATCATGAACAAGGTGCAGGCGATCAAGGTCTGATGTTTGGTTATGCCTGTAATGCTACTGATGTACTGATGCCAGCACCAATATTATATGCACACCGTTTGGTTGCCAAGCAGGCAGAGTTGATGAAAAACGGCCAACTACCTTGGTTACGCCCCGATGCAAAATCACAAGTTTCTTGTATTTATGAAGGTCACAAGATTGTGGGCATTGATGCGGTGGTGCTATCTACTCAGCACGATGAAAGTATTGAGCTTAAAGATTTACAAGAAGCTATTATGGAAGAAATCATTAAGCCTGTTTTACCAAGTGAATGGTTGAGCGCTGATACACAATATCACATCAACCCAACAGGTAAGTTTGTTATTGGTGGCCCTGTTGGTGATGCTGGTCTTACAGGTCGTAAGATTATTGTTGATACATACGGCGGCATGGCTAGACATGGTGGCGGTGCATTTTCTGGAAAAGACCCTTCAAAAGTTGATCGCTCTGCAGCTTATGCAACACGCTATGTTGCCAAAAATATTGTCGCTGCCGGATTGGCAGACCGATGTGAAATTCAAGTGTCTTACGCAATTGGCGTAGCTGAGCCAACTAGCATCAGTGTAGAAACTTTTGGCACTGGAAAAATTTCCAATGAGGCTATTGAAGTTTTGGTTCGCGAGCATTTTGATCTACGCCCTAAAGGCTTAATTGCAATGCTTGACCTTAAGCGTCCAATTTATCAAAAAACTGCCAGTTATGGCCACTTTGGTCGCACTGAAGATGACATCACTTGGGAAAAAACTGACCGAGTGCATTTGTTGAAATAAACTTATAAATCAAGTTTGGTATAATAGCCAAACTGCCAAGGAGCGTTGCGTTGAAATTATATTTCAATCAGGCTTGGCAATCAGAACAATACAACGACGCTCATTTTTTTAAATTTTCCAAAGGAGAAAAAATGAGCAATCCAACGATTGATAACAACGACTATAAAGTTGCTGATATGGCACTAGCCGATTACGGCCGTAAAGAGGTAGAGCTAGCTGAAGCGGAAATGCCAGCGCTAATGACTCTGCGTGACAAATATCGCAATGAACAACCACTTAAAGATGCGCGCATCTTAGGCTGTATTCACATGACCATTCAAACTGCAGTACTGATGGAAACGTTGGTTGATTTGGGCGCTCAAGTGCGCTGGTCAAGTTGCAATATTTTCTCAACACAAGATCACGCTGCAGCAGCCATGGTTGCCGCAGACATTCCTACTTTTGCCTGGAAAGGTGAAACTGAGGAAGAGTTTTTATGGTGTATTGAGCAAACTATTCTAGATGGTGGCAAGCCATGGAACGCTAATATGGTGCTTGATGATGGTGGCGATTTAACGCAAATGTTGCATGAAAAATACCCTGAAATGCTCAATGATATTCACGGTATCAGTGAAGAAACTACAACTGGTGTTCATCGTTTATTAGAAATGATGGAAGCAGGCACATTAAAAGTACCTGCCATTAACGTAAATGACTCGGTTACCAAATCTAAAAATGACAACAAATACGGTTGTCGTCATTCATTAAACGATGCGATTAAACGTGGAACCGACATGCTAATGTCAGGAAAAAAAGCATTGGTTATTGGCTATGGTGACGTAGGCAAAGGCTCAGCACAATCGCTTCGCCAAGAAGGCATGATTGTTAAGATTTCTGAAATCGATCCAATTTGTGCTATGCAAGCTTGTATGGATGGATTTGAGATTGTTTCTCCTTATAAGCAAGGTAACAACACTGGAAATACAGATGACATTAATAAGCGTTTACTTGCCACAACAGATCTAATCGTTACCACAACGGGTAATTACAACGTATGTGATTCTGCGATGTTACAAATGTTGAAAAAAGGCTCAGTGGTTTGTAACATTGGCCACTTTGACAACGAAATTGACACGCAATATATGCGTGATAACTGGCACTGGGATGAAGTTAAACCTCAGGTTCATCGCGTTTACCGTAGTGATGATAAGAGCGATTACTTAATTTTATTATCTGAAGGTCGCTTGGTGAACTTAGGCAATGCTACTGGACACCCTTCTCGCATCATGGATGGTTCATTTGCTAACCAGGTGTTAGCTCAAATGCACTTGTTTGATGCAAAATTTGCAGACTTAGGTGGTGATATTTACGTTGAAGTTTTACCGAAAAAACTGGATGAAGAAGTAGCAGCTGGTATGGTTGGTGGCTTTGGTGGTGTATTGACCACACTAACTGACACACAAGCAGACTACATCAACGTCTCAAAAGAAGGACCATTTAAGCCAGAATCTTATAAATACTAGATTCCAACTTTAGTAAAATATCAAATGCGACTCTTGAGTCGCATTTTTTATGTCATATTGAAAATTTGCTAAATTTTTTTTAATCAATTAAAAATTAGACATAAATTACTAAAAATAGCCATTTTTAAGCGATATTCAGCTATTTTTTAACAAAATTATTAAAATATCGCCAATATTTAAGGTTTTTTACCATGTTAAATCCTATTTTTACTGAAAAACAGCTATTTGAACAAGCATTTTCCAATAATTTGGAAAAAATGCTAGAAAATAATGAATTAGGCGTGTTTATTTTGGTTCTAGCAAATGCACTATCTGATGAAAAACTCTGGCGAACACTCAAACCTGTATTAATTCAAAAGTTTGAATCTTTAAAAAATGGCGATATTATTGGCGCTGCAGATGATGTGACTGTTTTTAAGCAACTACTCAATCTAGATTTAAACACCCTTGAGGTGACCAAGTATAAAACACTTGGTAATTTTGAATTGCAATACAACCCACTTCGAGCGCTACGTCCACAACGAATGTCGAGTGCCAAAACCCAAGGTATGAGTGAAGATTTTAATGAGAATGGGTTTAACTTTAACAAGGCATTTTTACAAAATGAGTTGTTTTGGCAAGGCAACCTCTTTTCTAAAGACATCTCACTTTTTTACAATAAATTCCCCTTTGCCAAACTACACGGCTTGGTTGTTGTTGAAGCCGATAAGCAACATCCACAACTACTCACGTCTGATCTTCACCAGTTTGCTTGGATGATGGCCAATGCGGTTGGACTAAACATCAAAGGCTTTAGCTTAGCTTACAATTCATATGGTGCTTATGCATCGGTTAATCATTTTCATCTACAATGCTTTGTAAGAGAAGCGCCACTGCCGATTGAAAACAACGACAAACATCCCTTGGTTAATTATTGGTTTAACGCCGTAGGAGATGCCTGGGAATTTATCCAAAGCTTACATCGTGACGAGCAGCCTTATCATTTAATCTATCGAGATCAGGCTATTTTATGCGTGGTTCGCCAGCGTCAAGACGACTATACACATGAAAGCTGGACACAGGGTTACGCCTGGTATGAAGCCTGTGGCGGTGTTAATACCGCCACTTTAGAAGACTATGACCACCTAGATGAAGGCATGCTTAAAGCTGAACTTGTTAAATTAAAAATAACTTAGTAAAAAAGTAATTTATTAATTTAGTCAATTATACTAAAATCGTTTTTTTTTTTTTGCTATAATTGGTGCAATTACTAAATAACCTCAACATTTAGTAATTGTTAAAAAAGACTTTATCTCCATATTGCTTTTTTAACTTTTGGGGGTTTTGAATAATTCTTCTCGGCTTTACATAAACCCCCAATCCTTTAACACTTCATCTATTTACAAATACCCATTTACCATAAGTTTGATGCGGTAAAATTTTTGTAATTTTTAGACTTATTTCAACTGACTCATTATGTCAATTTCAGACTTAGATGCAAGTGCATCCTTTCAAAATTTAATTTTAAAACTGCAAACTTTTTGGGCGTCAAAAGGCTGCACATTATTACAACCCTTTGATATGGAAATGGGTGCAGGCACTTTTCATCCAGCCACTTTTTTAAGAGCTATTGGGCCAGAGCCTTGGAAAGCGGCCTACGTGCAGCCTTCACGCCGCCCCACTGATGGGCGCTATGGTGAAAACCCAAACCGCTTGCAACATTACTATCAATTTCAAGTCATTCTAAAACCCTCGCCTAAAGATATTCAAGATTTGTACTTAGAATCTTTGGCTGAAATTGGTATTGATTTAACCAAGCATGATGTGCGCTTTGTTGAAGACAACTGGGAATCCCCAACGCTTGGTGCCTGGGGACTTGGCTGGGAGATTTGGCTAAACGGCATGGAGGTTTCCCAATTTACCTATTTTCAACAAGTTGGTGGCTTAGCCTGCAAACCTGTTTCTGGAGAGCTGACTTATGGTCTTGAGCGCTTAGCCATGTACCTTCAAGGGGTTGACAGTGTGTTCGATTTAGTTTGGACCGAAGGTGTGAGCTATGGCGATGTGTTTCATCAAAACGAAGTAGAGCAATCTACCTATAATTTTGAAATTGCTGATACTGACGTATTGTTTAAACAATTTGACGAAGCTGAAGCCATGAACGAACAGCTAATTGAAAAATCACTACCTTATCCTGCTTATGAACAGGTGATGAAAGCTTCGCATTTATTTAACTTGCTAGATGCGCGTCACGCCATTAGTGTGACTGATCGAGCACGCTTTATTCGCCGTGTGCGCGCCATGAGTCAAAAAGTTGCACAAACTTACTTTGACTCGCGTGAAGCTCTTGGCTTTCCAATGGTGAAAGACAACTAAGCTTAAATGCAAATTTTCTCTAGATTTTATCAAACCGTACTAAATTGGGCACATAGCCGATTTGCTGTTTACTGGTTGTCTGTTGTTAGTTTTTTAGAATCCAGCGTACTACCCTACCCTCCGCCTGATGTACTCTTAGCGCCAATGGCGTTGAAACAGCCTAATAAAGCCTACTCATTTGCTTCTATTGCCACAATTTTTTCTGTTTTGGGTGGATTGGCTGGCTATTTATTGGGTGATATTTTATTAAATTTTTTACTAAGTTATGAGCTTGTTAAGCCTGAATCGGTGATTTTAATCAAAGGTTTTTTTGATGAGTATGGTATTTGGGTAGTGGGCATTGCAGCCTTTAGCCCTATCCCCTACAAGCTTGCCACAATCAGCGCCGGTAGTATGGCAATGCCATTATTGCCTTTTATCGCCATCTCTCTAGTAGCGCGAGCTGCACGCTACTATCTAGTGGCTGGACTAGTTAGAGCATACGGTAATGCTTGCGATCAATGGTTGCAAAAATATATTGACCGCCTAGGATATGGATTAATTATTATTGTTATTTTTGGAGTTTGGTATGCTGGCTAAATTATTAAGCGTTATTTTGCTAATTTCTCTAAGTGGATGTTATTCTACAACACCTAAACGGGCGGTTATTGTTGTTGAGAAGTCTCGTCATTTAGAGAATATTAACCAACAGCGTCACTCTGTTGAACAGCCAACCCAAAAAGCCCGCCGAATAACCGATCAAAGTGCTGAAAAATCAGCCAAACAAAACAAGCCTAAATCTGTACGTCAAAAATCCAACAAGAAGTCTAATACATGGCAAACTCCAGTTAATGCCAAAATTGCTAAAAGCTTTTCTAAAAAGCACCAAGGACTAACATTTAACACTCGACAAGGGCAAAAAATTCGCGCCATCCGTGATGGCAAGGTTATTTATATTGGCGACAAAATGAAAAGCCACGGCACTATGATTGTTGTTCGTCACCCTTTGGGGTTTTATAGCACCTACACTCAAAGTCAGTCTTTATTGGTCTCTGAGGGCGATCAAGTTGTAAAAAATCAAATTATTGCTAGTACGAATAATCAGTTGTTTTATTTTGAAATGAAAAAATTCAAACAAACCATTAATCCGCTCAAATACTTAAAATAAACGCTAAAATATTAATTATGAATGATTTCTTACAAAATACAACACCTTTTCAAATAGCCGGCATTTTATTTGCCATTGCTCTGGTTGCTCATGTAATTCTTGGCTTTATCTTAAACCAGGTTGTTAAACACACTGGAAAAACTAAAAACCAGTTGGATGATCATTTAATCAAAGCAGTATCTGCACCACTAAAGGTGCTCATTTGGTTTGGCTGGATCTATTTCTCCATTAGCGCGTTTAAGACTGAAATTAACCTTGTTACTACGCTCATTGAATATATCGATATTCTGCCAATTTTCATTATTACCTGGGGTGTGGTTCGTGTTATTTCCGGGGTCGAGTCTTATTTAGTTGAGGCGGACAATCATGTTGATAATGACTCAGTCCGTTTATTTACACGACTGATTAAAATATTAGTCATTGTTGCTATTTTACTGGGTGTGGCGCAACACTTAGGCTTCTCAATCTCGAGCTTGCTTACTTTTGGTGGTGTTGGTGGTATTGTCATGGGCTTTGCCGCCAAAGACATGCTTAGCAATATTTTTGGCGGCCTTATGATTCAAATGGATAAACCCTTCTCAACTGGCGATTGGATTCGCTCGGCCGAATTTGAAGGCACGGTTGAAAAAATTGGCTGGCGCATGACGCGTATTCGCACTTTTAGCAAAAATCCAGTTTATATTCCGAATTCAATTTTTGCCTCAATTCCAATCGAAACCCCATCACGCATGACAAACCGTCGTATTAAAGAAGTGGTGGGTATTCGTTATGATGATATCAAGCAAATGCCAATCATTGTAAATGAGATTGAAAAAATGCTTAAAGCACACAAAGATATTGATCAAACTGAAGCTTTACGTGTGTATTTTAATTATTTTAATGCTTCATCGATTGATTTTAATATCTACGCTTTTACCAATACAACTGGCAAGAGTGAGTACCAACTAATAAAGCAAGAAATTCTACTTAAGGTTGCTGAAATTATCGAGTCTAATCAGGCCGAAATCGCCTTCCCAACCCAAACACTGCATATTCAAAACAATACTGAATCGTAGTAGCAAGATTAAATGATGAATAAATTACATATCCGCACGTTCGGATGCCAAATGAACGAGTACGACTCTGATCAAATGATTAACGTACTCAAACACTCACACAATTTAACACTAACCGATCAAGCAGATGAGGCAGATGTGTTACTTTTAAATACTTGCTCCATTCGTGAGAAAGCCCAAGAAAAGCTATTTCACCAATTGGGTCGTTGGCGCAAGCTTAAAGAAAAAAATCCTAATTTAGTGATTGGTGTTGGTGGTTGTGTCGCCTCACAAGAAGGTGAGTTGATTCTCAAACGTGCTCCTTACGTGGACATTATCTTTGGCCCGCAAACCTTGCACCGACTTCCGGCAATGCTGAATGAGGTGCTGGGTGACAAAAAAACCAGTATTGACATCTCCTTTCCTGAAATTGAAAAATTTGATCACCTACCCGAGCCTGAATCAAACGGGGTAAGTGCCTTTGTTTCTATCATGGAAGGTTGTAGCAAGTATTGTACTTTTTGCGTAGTACCTTATACGCGTGGAGAGGAGGTTTCTCGCCCTTTTAATGATGTAATTAAAGAAGTGGAAATACTCGCCAAGCAAGGGGTTCGTGAGGTTAATTTACTCGGTCAAAATGTCAATGCTTACCAAGGTGAAATGGATGATGGCACCCTGGCCGATTTGGCATTTTTGATTAATATTGTTGCGCAGATTGAAGGTGTTGATCGTATTCGCTACACCACTTCTCACCCTGTTGAATTTTCAGACAGCCTAATCCAAGCTTACGCCGAAGTGCCTGAGCTGGTTTCGCATCTGCACCTGCCAATTCAAAGTGGCTCTGACAAAATCCTAGGCCTAATGAAACGCGGCCACATGGCCATTGAATACAAATCTAAAATCAGAAAACTGCGTGAGATTCGACCTGATATTTCCATCTCTAGCGACTTTATTATTGGCTTCCCAGGGGAGAATACTCAAGATTTTAACGATACCATGAAGCTTATTAACGATATTGGATTTGATAAGTCCTTTAGTTTTATTTACTCTGCGCGCCCTGGTACGCCTGCGGGTAATTTTGTTGATGATGTCGATATGCAGATTAAAAAAGAAAGACTGGCTTTAGTCCAAAAAACTATCGACGCATCTACCGAAGTTATTTCGAAGTCCATGGTTGGCAGTATACAAAAAGTATTGGTGGAGAATTTGGCTAAAAAAAGTGACGGCTTATTTGGCCGCACAGAAAATATGCGCAATACGCATTTTCCAGGGGATCAATCTCTCATTGGACAAATTGTCAATGTAAAAATCATCGATGCTCGCGGTAATTCTTTAGTGGGTGAGCTAGCCGATTAACTTTTATGCGTTTTAAAAGGCAGTGAAATGCGCCAAATTACGCCGTCTTCCTGAATACTTACATGCGCTAACCAATGCATAGTATCAAGCACACATAGCGACAAAAACCCCTTACCCACATATTGACCAACACCTACCTTATTAAGTATATACGGTGGTAAATGATGATTAATTTCAATCCCTTCGAAACTAACTAATACCTCATCCGCATCCAAACCATGTGTCAATACACGCAGCGACAAGGCTTGAGTAGTAGGAATACCGCGCGGTGTAATATCAAATTCAATGCTTTTACCACCCCCTAAGCTCACCATGCAGATTGATGTTGATATTTGACACTCAGTCACCTTAATATCATGAGTGATAGACCTTTCAACCATCCATTGGTAGGCATACCCACTAGCAATGAATAGCGCCGTCAAAACAATAACTAAGGCGGATTTACTCTTCAAAAGCCTTGACTAATTTCTCAATATCATTTGCCATATTGCTCAGATTATGCGAAGTTGGAAAGCCAGCTAACACTTCCCCATCAGGGCTAACAAGATAAATTCTGGCTGTATGGTTGATCACATAACCCTTCTCGATTGCATCCTCAGGTAAGGATTCTTTTTTATTAAGTGTAATTTGCTTGCCATTCTCATCATAAATGACACGTTCATAATACGCACCAAAATCCTTAACCAGTTGATCAATTTGCTGCGGATCACCCGACACCCCTACAAACCCTTTATCAAAATGAGTAACGTAAGTTTTTAACACCTTAGGTGTATCTCTTAAGGGGTCAAATGTCACCGCAACCACATTAGGGACAACCTCTGCCTGCGTGTTTTCCAGTTGCGCTTTTAACATAGACATGTTAGCCAGCTCTGTTGGGCAGATATCAGGGCAATGCGTATAGATAAACAACAATAAAGTCCAATTGTCCTTAAGGTTATTATTGCTAAACACATGACCATTATGGTCACTTAGTGAAAAATCTGATAGCGGCTTATCAGGGTTATGCATTATTTGCGCAGTTGCCAATTGAGCACTTAAACTTTTATAATTTTTAGCACCATCCAAAGGATAGAACGCTACAGTTATTAATAAAAGAAGTGCGCCAATTGCTGTGAGAATCTTGATATTCATTTAATGCGCTGAATGATGCTTCATCATTCTTTTTCCCTTCCTAACCAGCGCCTGAATTGTTTGTGTATTGCCATTATTAAATTCAAGACTTAACTCAATTTTTTCACCCTTGCCTGGCACTCTGTTCGGGCCAATTAACATAACATGCCAACTACCTGGCTTTAAGTGTAGTTTTCCTTGAGCTGGAATTGGCATAAAGTCCTGCTTGACCATTTTCATCATGCCGTTATTATTAATTGTTCTGTGTAACTCAATACGCTTATAGCCTGGAGTATGAACAGAAACAAGCCTTACCTCTTGGTTGGTATTATTACTAATTTTTAAAAATAGGCCTAATGCAGGTGCATTGGCTGGCGCTGAACGAATCCAAGGGTCTATGATTGTGATTTGATGTTGATCGTCATTCTGTTGATGAACATGGTTTTGTGCAATGGCAGCGGTTGTGCTGGCTAATGCTGTTAATGTAAATAGTGCTATTTTAATGTTGTTTAACATGATTGTTTTTTCCTTTTAACTGTCTAATGTGAGCCCCACTCTTAATTTACATATGGGGTTATATAAAAAAATGTATCAGCTAAAAAGAGGGGGTGCGCGAATGGCAAAAGATTTAGATAAATTATTTAATTGGGTATTGTCTTGAATCGTTAAAATGTGAGTTACACCGCCACTTGTCAGGCTAACGAGTTGCTCGGTATTGGAGCTTATCACGTCTAACGCACCAAGCGTTAGCAGGCAAACTGGGCAACTAGATGTGTCTGAACGCTCTTGCTTGTTATCTTGTGCAATCCAAACTTGTTGGTAACCTTGTGTGGTGCAAATAATAGAATAATGTCCGTTTTGCTTTGAATCTGAAATAAAAGCAGAAGCCGCTGGAGACAATAGCTGAAACAGCATGACTAATATAGTCATACGAATAGCATTTAAGGAAATTTTTCCCGTCATTAGGCGCATGTTTATCTATCGTTGTTATTGATTATTTTTTTATCATTGTATCACTAACCTACGCCCAATTCAAATAGTCAACTGTTTTATTGGTGCCATCAAAAATGCTAAAATATACCTTATGCATATTACCCTAGAAGTTAATAACACTGAGCAACTCGCAAGCGTTTGCGGATCATTTGACCGCAACCTTGAATCCATTGCCAAAAGCCTTGATGTTGAGATTAATAACAAAGGCGAAGAGTTCGTTATACATGGCGATAACAAGCATATTGCTGCGCGAATCTTACAAGATTTAAGCACTCTATCAAAAACTCAGGCAATCGAGGTACATGATGTGGAAATGAGCTTGAGAGCTTATACACAAGATGACTTACCTGGAGAATCGGTCAATATTAAAACCAAGCGCAAGTTTATTCATGTGCGTTCAAAAAATCAACAGCATTATGTCAAGGCCATCAAAGACCAAGATTGCACATTTGGTATTGGCCCTGCTGGCACTGGAAAAACTTATCTTGCTGTAGCACGCGCTGTTGAAGCGCTTGAGCGTTCAGATGTTAGGCGTATTGTTCTCGTTCGCCCTGCGGTTGAAGCTGGCGAGAAGCTAGGATTTTTGCCAGGTGATCTTACTGAAAAAGTTGATCCTTACCTGCGTCCTATTTATGATGCCTTGTATGAAATGATGGGTTTTGACAAGGTGACCAAATTATTAGATAAAAACATCATTGAAGTGGCACCACTCGCTTTTATGCGTGGACGCACACTAAATGAAGCTTTTATCATTTTAGATGAAGCTCAAAACACCACTACAGAGCAAATGAAAATGTTTTTAACGCGCATGGGTTTTGGCTCAAAAATGGTAATTACCGGGGATGTCACCCAGATTGACTTAGCTCGACCTGACAAGTCAGGCTTACTTCATGCTATGAAAGTCCTAGAAAGTGAACCCAAAATTTCTTTTTGTCATTTCCATTCCAGAGATGTGGTTAGGCACAAATTAGTTCAACGCATTGTACAGGCTTACGAAATCTTTGAATAAGCTCGGAAAAATTATAGTTGGCTTGTCTGGTGGTGTTGATTCGTCAGTTGCTACACTTATGCTGTTAGAGCAAGGCTACGATGTTGAAGCTCTATTCATGAAAAATTGGGATGAGGATGATAAAGATGGCCACTGCACGGCTGAACAAGACTTATCTGACGCACAAAAAGTGGCAGACAAGCTTGGTGTTAAACTTCACAGTATTAACTTTTCAGCAGATTATTGGGAGGATGTATTTGAGCATTTTCTACAAGAACATAAAAAGGGTCGAACACCCAATCCTGATGTCTTATGCAATCAAAAAATAAAATTTAAGGTTTTTCTTGAACATGCCCTATCTCTTGGTGCTGACAAAATTGCCACCGGCCACTACGCCAGAATTACCCATGACAATAACAGCTACCAACTTAGAACAGGATTGGATAATAACAAAGATCAAAGCTATTTCCTGCATTTGTTAAATCAACAACAGCTCAGTAAAAGCTTATTTCCACTAGGAGAGATTAGTAAAACAGAAGTTCGTGCACTAGCCAAAAAACACGATTTAATCACCGCTGATAAAAAAGATTCAACGGGTATTTGCTTTATTGGAGAGCGTAATTTCTCACAGTTTTTACAGACCTACCTCCCAAAACAGCAAGGCGACATTGTTAATGAACACGGAAAATTTATCAAGTACCATCAGGGTTTGGCTTTTTATACCATTGGGCAGAGAAAGGGTTTAGAAATTGGTGGTGGCTTTAGCGATTCACCAGAGCCTTGGTTTGTGGCTGACAAACGCATTGATAGCAACGAACTATTGGTTGTTCAAGGTGATCATCCCTTGCTGTATCACAACACACTGAGCACATCTAACCTCCACTGGATTGACACTCAACCCAATTTTCCATTAGCGTGTCAGGCTAAAATTCGCTATCGTCAAGCCTCTCAAGATTGTAAAATAATTCAAGATAACGACCAAGTTAAAGTCATTTTTACTCAACCACAAAGAGCCATCACACCTGGGCAGTCAGTTGTTTTTTATCATGAAGATATCTGTCTCGGTGGTGCAATCATTGAACAAAGGACTAATGAATAAAATACAACATCAAACCCTAGCCTTAGCCGGAATTTTACAAAGTGCCGTGCTGGTAGATCAGCTTGCTTCAAGCGGCATCTGCCACAATGAATGCTCTGGCGCCAGCCTTAGCAGTATTGTTAATACCAGCTCAGATGTAACAGATATTTTTAGCTCTAAAGAGCAGTTAGCTGTTGGTATTTCTACTTTAAAAGCAGTTCTGGGTAAGAAAACGAAATCCATGCAAACCATCACTTTCTATGCTCTTTCCTTGATCAATCTTGAAAAAAAATTGATGAAAAATCCTGCCTTATTAGACACAATTACAACTGAAATTAGTGCGTTTAATCAGCAAGCATTCTTTGAAATCACTCATGTCAACTCTATTGCACGCCTTGGGGAATTGTACAAATCAACCTTGGGCGGACTAAATCCAAGAATTATGGTCAAGGGTGAACAGGCATATTTATCCAATCAACGAACTGCAGACCATATTAGAGCTCTGCTATTATCTGGCATAAGGGCCGCTTCTTTATGGAAATCCCAAGGTGGAAAAACCTGGCACTTGCTTATCAACAAACACAAAATCCTTAAAACAATAGACAGCCTGGAAACGCTCGAAGACTCGTCAAAAAATATTACTCAATCTTAGTA
This sequence comes from uncultured Candidatus Thioglobus sp., assembly GCF_963981275.1. Taxonomy (NCBI): domain Bacteria; kingdom Pseudomonadati; phylum Pseudomonadota; class Gammaproteobacteria; family Pseudothioglobaceae (SeqCode); genus Candidatus Thioglobus; species uncultured Candidatus Thioglobus sp. The sequence goes on from NZ_CAXCCZ010000003.1 coordinate 29,205, forward strand.
ATTTAAATTTTCAATTTTTACTAGACTTTTGCTCGCTAAGACTTTATAATTACGCCTTTAAATATTTAACCCTTATATATCAAGATGGCTAATTCAGCAGGTTCAAAAAAACGCGCAAGACAAGCAACAAAACGCAACAAGCACAATTCTCAAATTCGCGCTAAAGTTCGTACTTTTATCAAAAAAGTATCTTACGCATTAGAAGCTGGAAACAAAGAAGAGGCACAAGGTGGTTTTGTTGCCATGCAGAAAATGATTGACCAATCAGTTAGTAAAGGTCTTATGCATAAAAATCAAGCAGCAAGAAAGAAAGCTCGATTCAACGCACAAATTAAAGCATTGTAAAAACTGAGTTAACATTGCTATAATTAAGCCCTCATTTGAGGGCTTTTTTAATGCACAAACAAACATGATTAACGACGACGATAAGCAGCTTTTTAGGGCTAGTGTTGATGCTAACGCACCCATTGACAAAGATGGTGTAAGCTCAGCAAACCAGCAAACCAATCATGCCGCTTTTACTGCTTATAGCTACATTACTGAAGCACGTCTTAGCGGTTCAGAATCAGTAGCTTATGCAAAAAATGGCTTATCACCAAAACTAATCAAAAAAATGAAACGGGGTGATATCGACTTTGCACCCTCTTTGGACCTTCATGGACAGACTGTTATCGAGGCATGTGAATCCATGAGTCAATTTATGTATCATCATCAGCATGAACCCTTTATTCACATTATTCATGGCAAGGGCTACCACTCTGAAAATGGTATGAGTATTTTAAAGACTCAAGTAGTTAGCTTTCTACACCAACACCCTCAAGTAATAGCTTTTAATTCTTGCCCTGCTAAAGATGGCGGTAGTGGTGCGGTATTCGCCCTGCTTAAACAATAGGCCATGTTTAATTTAGATGAAATCTACACAGTCTCTGACTTTTTGTCATTGTGTAACAAAACGGTTGAAAACAACATTCCTACTAGCTGGCTGCAAGGGGAGATTTCTAACTTAGCGCGTCCGGCGTCTGGTCATTGGTACTTTTCTTTAAAAGATAGTCGAGGACAGGTTCGCTGCGCTTTGTTTCGCCTTAATCAGCGCAATATTAAATTCAACCCTGAAAATGGCCTAGAGGTGTTGGTGCGCGCTGCACCGACTTTGTATGAAGCTCGTGGTGACTTTCAGCTTATTATTCAACATGTTGAACCCGTGGGTGTTGGCAATCTTAATCTAGCCTTTGAGCAGTTAAAAAATAAACTTTCAGAAGAAGGTTTATTTGATTCAACCCACAAGAAGCCTCTGCCCGCTATTGTTAAGACTATTGGCGTTATTTCATCGTCCACCGGGGCAGTTATTCAAGATATTATTAGGGTGCTGAACAAGCGCTACCCTTTTGCTCATATTTTATTATTTGATAGCGTTGTCCAGGGTCAAGGTGCATTTGAAAAAATTGGCCAAGCCATTATTGCAGCAGATAATTCTCAACGCTGCGATGTATTAATTGTTGCTCGTGGTGGTGGCTCTTTAGAAGACTTATGGGCTTTTAACGAAGAATCATTAGCACGTATTATTTATTATACCAAAACACCTATTGTTAGCGCCATTGGCCATGAAACCGATACCACAATTGCTGATTTTGTCTCAGATGCAAGTGCTCCAACGCCAAGTGCTGCTGCAATGCTAGTAACACCAGATAGGCTAGAGCTACGCTCTAGTCTTACAAAGCTATCGCTACTATTGCATCAACAAGCTGTTCAAAATCAACAGCGCAAACAAACTGCCCTTGATCAATTAAAACTTAGAATAAATACACCTGACAGGCAGTTAAATCATCTATCACAACAACTTGATTATTTATCTCACCGTCTTAACAATACCGTAACAAGCCTAATTGAAACTCAAGCATTTAAATTGAGCACCCTGTTTTCCAATCTAAAACAACACTCACCAAAAGAACAGATCAAACACTCTATTGCCATTAGCCAGCTATCAGCCAATCGATTAGATAGGCAAATTTTTCAAACCATTAGCAATTACAAGCAAACACTTGTCCAATTAAATGTTCGACTTAGAAATGCAAGCTTACAATTAATTGAACAACAAAAACACCAGCTGGCTAGCCATGCCCATGCACTAGGGCATTTATCTCCACTCAGCACTCTGTCTAGAGGTTATAGTATTACAACAACAGAGATTGAAAATCAAGTACTCACATCAGTCACCAATACTCAATCTGATCAAATTATCAAAACACGCCTAAGCGATGGCGTGATTATTTCTAAGGTGGAAAAAATTGAAAAAAATTGAACTCTTTCTACTATTGTTTTTGCCTTTGAGTGTTTTAGCCAACCTCAATATTAAAAACACCCCCATTCCAGGTGGAATTGCTGTGGTTGATTTCTACACTAACCACGCCAATCCTAAAGCTTTTTATAGTCAGGTTCCAGTCTATACACAGCATATTAATGACACACACTGGCAAGCGTTAATTGGCATCCCTCTATTGGCCAAAATAGGTGAAAAGCAGCTAACCATCAAGGATTTTTCCACACGCAAAATTACCTTTGAGGTGACAGATCACTCTTATCAAGAGCAGCACATCACTCTGAGTGGTAAAAACAAAAAATACATCAATCCAAATTTGGCACACATGGATAGAATCAAGCGAGAGCGACCAATTCTCTCCAAGGCACGCAAAACCTTCTCTGAAACTTTTATTAAAGATACTACTTTTATGCGCCCGACATCGGGAATTACCACCAGTCCTTTCGGGTTTAAACGATTTTATAATGGCCAGGCACGCCGTCCACACACAGGCTTAGATTATGCTGGAAAAACTGGCACTAAAGTCAAAGCTTCTGCTGGCGGAAAAGTTATTGTTAGTGATGAATTCTTCTTCAATGGTAATGCTGTTTTTGTTGATCATGGACAAGGATTGATTAGTGTCTACATCCACCTAAATAAGCGCCTAGTAATGCCTGGACAAGTCATTAAACAAGGTGATGCAATCGGCACGATTGGGCAAACAGGGAGATCCACAGGGCCACATCTACATTTTGGCATCTACCTTAACCAAACCGTTATCAACCCTAACCTACTCATTAATCATGAAATCTAACGTCTCATTACTACGCCGCACTGGCGCCATGCTCTACGATGCTTTTTTAGCCTTCTCTTTAGTTTTTTCTATTGGTATGATTAGTAGAGTCTTAATAGGAGATATGGGTAATGCCTTTTTCTATTTAATCACCCTGCCAGGTGTTTATTTATACTTTAGCGTTTCGTGGGTTAAAGGACGTCAAACTATTGGCATGAAAGCCTGGAAATTTCAAGTAATTCAGCACAACCAAACCAACATAACCCATCAACAAGCATTTGTTCGTTTTATAGCCGGGCTTGCTTCTTTTTTAACCCTAGGCGCAGGTTTTATCTATCAGCTATTTAACAAAAATAACTTAGCTTGGCACGACAAAATATCCAACACTTTATTAGTGAAAAATTGACTTACATCAATAAAATAAAAAGGATCTGTGATATAATATTTTTAATTATTTTATTCATCAGGGTGAGAACATGGGCTCAACAGTAGACAACAGTGGCGTAAAAGGTAATATTTTAATGATTAGCACTTTAGCAGTAACTTTAGTTGCACCTTTAGCTTTAATCATTCTTTCGTATATTGAAGTGATTTCTGGCACTGCAGAATACATTGCCGCTATTGGTGTTATTGCTTCTACTATTTACATTATTGGCGGCTCAATTTGGATGTTTTCACAAGACGCTAAAGATGGTCACAATCTTGCCGATGGCTAATAGCTTCAGTAGTCAATTTGAATATTAATTCTCTAAAAAAGCCAAATAATTTATTTGGCTTTTTTTATCGCCATTGGATTAGTGTTATCCTGCTAATCGTTTTAGTAGCGCTCATTCGTCAAAATTTTATTGTTAATACATTTCCTGCTGATGTACATGAAAAACAACTAATACTTGAAAATAATCTAGCCACTAACCAGCAACTACAACAAGAAAATTTAAAACTCCAAGTGGAGCTTAACGCCAAATCTGATCAAAAGCTAGAAATTCTAGAATCTATGGCGAGACAAAAATTCGGCCTGATTAAACCAGGGGAAAAGTACTACCAAATCAGCACTTCTGATCAAGATTAAAACCAACATTGCTTGGGTATAATAAAAACAATCTACTTTAATTTTTACCCCTATGTCAACTGATCATTGCTATCTTGTTATACCTGCCAGTGGCATTGGAACACGGATGCAAGCCAGTGTAGCCAAGCAATATTTACAGCTAGATAATGGCCTTAGTGTCCTTGACCAGACCTTGTCAACCTTACTCAATATTGAAAAAATAAAAGGCTGTGTCGTAGCTATTTCCAAACAAGACACCCTATTTAAATCCTCTAAATTTTATCATCACCCTAAACTCCTGGCGATAGCTGAAGGTGGTGAAAAGCGCCACCAGTCAGTCATCAATGCATTAAATGCATTAAAACCTTATATCAAAGATAGTGACTGGGTATTAGTGCATGATGCTGCTAGACCTTGCATTGAAACAAGCAGTGTTGAGAGTCTTATTCAGCATCTTGAAAGTCAAACAACAGGCGGACTATTGGCAACCAAAGTGGTGGACACTATTAAAAAATCCAATCATCAAATGGTTCAACATACCGTTGATAGAAGCAACCTCTGGCAAGCACAAACGCCACAGATGTATCGGTTTGGAGTGTTATTACAGGCGTTAAATAATGCTAATCATGATGGTGCTGATATCACAGACGAGGCAAGTGCTATTGAGCACGCAGGCCTTGACTCCCTACTTGTCGAATCTTCCAAAACTAATCTTAAAATCACCAATCCTGAAGATTTAGCCTTGGCTAACTTTTATTTAAACAAACCCTCATTCTCATGAAATTTAAAACTGGCTTAGGACAAGATTCACACGCATTTGAAGACAACAGCAAACCACTCCTACTAGCAGGAGTTGACTTTAAGCATGCCCAAGGGTTGCGTGCAAATAGTGATGGTGACGTAATATTTCATGCGCTAACAAATGCAGTTTCTTCTATTACTGGCATTAATATTCTTGGTGAAAAAGCAGATAAACTTTGCCAACAAGGTATCGTGGATAGTCGTGAATATCTCAAGTTAGCCTTACAAGATTTGAGTACTTGGCAGGTGCAGCATATTGCCATTTCTATCGAATGTTTAATGCCAAAAATAACACCCTTCATTCCCAGTATGAAAAAAAATATAGCTCAATTATTCAGCATCTCCATAAATGATATTGGCATTACAGCTACCACAGGTGAAAATTTGAGTGCTTTTGGTAAGGGTGAAGGCATTCAAGTGTTGTGTGTTATTAGCGTCACTCAAGCATGAAAAATTTAAGACAAGTATCCAAATCTAGAGTTAATAAAATTCATTTTATTGGTATTGGCGGCTCTGGCATGAGTGGTATTGCCGAGGTGCTGCACAATCTAGACTACCAAATTTCTGGCTCAGACATTTATCAAAACAGCACCACTGATAGACTATCAAAAATGGGTTGTAAAATTAGCTATCAGCATCATGCTCAAAATATTGTCGATGCACAAGCTGTCGTCGTCTCTAGCGCCATTAGTCTGGACAATCCAGAGCTAATAGCAGCTCAAGAACGCCACATTCCAATTGTTCCTAGAGCAGAAATGCTAGCCGAAATCATGCGTTTCCGTTTTGGAATTGCCGTGGCCGGTACACATGGTAAAACTACAACAACGAGTATTATTGCCCACATTCTTAATCAAGCAGAACTTGATCCAACTTACATTATTGGCGGAATTCTAAACTCTAACGGTGTCAATGCCAAACTAGGAGAGAGTGACTATTTAATTGCAGAGGCAGATGAATCGGACGCTTCTTTCTTGCACTTACAGCCTATGCTTAGCATTATCACCAATGTTGACCAAGATCACATGGCCACTTATGATAATGATTACCAACAATTAAAAGATACCTTTGTTAGTTTCACCTCAAATTTACCTTTTTATGGCGCTTGCATTCTGTGTAGTGATGACCAAGGTGTTCGCGATATTATGGACAACATCCATCGTCCTGTCATTAGCTATGGGCTTAATACTGATGCTGATATACGCGCTATAAATATCAAACAAGTTGGCATGCAAATGCATTTTGACGTAGTGTGTACGCACGCCAATTCAAAATATAACCAAACTTTTCCAATTCAGCTCAACCTCATTGGCAAGCATAACATTCTAAATACATTGGCCGCAATTGGCGTTTGCTGTGAACTTGATATCAACATTAGCATCGTCCAATCTGCGCTCAATCAGTTTTCTGGTGTTGCCAGAAGACTTGACTATCATGGACAACTAGCAATTCAAGAGCACTCAGTAGATTTATTTGATGATTATGGTCATCACCCAGTTGAAATTAACGCTATTTTTGACTCACTAAAAAATACTTACCCTGATAGGCGCCTTGTGGTGATTTTTCAGCCACATCGTTATTCCAGGACTCGAGATTTGTTTGATGACTTTGCCCGTGTTTTGAGCTATGCACAAGGGCTTATTTTGCTAGACATTTATCCAGCTAGTGAAAAGCCTATTACTCACATTAGTAGTTCGACATTGGCAGAATCCATTAGAAAGCGCTCAACATTAAATCCGGTTGTAATTAAAGATGCACAAGAAGCTTTAAATGTGTTGCCTCATCTAGTTAATCAAGATGATGTGCTATTAACCTTGGGCGCGGGTGATATCCATACCCTGCCTAGCTTGTTAAAAGCAAACTATGGTTGAGTTGTTTACGTGCTAAGACACAACGAATCTATGGCCTCACACTGCTCTTTACGTGCAGGTGGATTGGCGCAAGATTTTTTCATGCCAGATAACACCCAGGCGCTCATTAATTTTTTAAAATCAAATGTCAGGCCCTTGTTATTTATAGGTCTAGGCAGCAATCTTTTAATCCGTGACCAAGGATTTAATGGGGTTATTGTTAAGCTGACACAGCTTAAATCGGTTGAAATTAATCAATCCTGTATTGTGGCACAGGCAGGGGTAACACTTGCCAAATTATCCAGATTTGCACAAGAAAACAACCTACACGGAGCTGAGTTTCTAAGTGCCATTCCTGGCACAGTTGGTGGCGCATTAGCCATGAATGCAGGCGCCTTTGGCGCAGAATTCTGGCAATTTGTTAAATGCGTTCATACAGTAAATACATCTGGTGAGAGCTTTCAGCGACAACCTTCTGAATTTGAAATTAATTATCGAAACATCAATGCGGTCAATGCTGATGAGTACTTTATTGCAGCAGTGCTGGAGTTTAACTTGACAGCGTCTGATCAAAATATTCAGCAACTACTACAAAAGAGAAATGATTCTCAGCCTATGGGTCTGCCCAGTTGTGGCAGTGTTTTTAAGAATCCAACTGGGCATTATGCTGCTGAGTTAATTGAAAAATCTGATTTAAAAGGCATTTGCATAGGGGGCGCCTGCGTATCCAATAAACATGCTAATTTTATTATTAACCAAAACAAAGCCAGTGCCACAGACATTGAAAGCCTGATTTTGCATATTCAACAAACCGTAAAATCAAAATTTAATATTAATTTGGAAACAGAGCTAAAAATTATATGATTGCTGTATTAATGGGTGGTAATTCTGCCGAGCGCGAAGTGTCTTTAAATAGTGGTGAAGCTGTCTATCAAGCATTAAAATCTCAACAAATTAACTGTTTTAAATTTGACTGGAATGGTGATAATCTAGAGGATCTCTGGTCTCAACATTTTGATCTAGCCTTTATTGTTCTGCACGGTCGTGGCGGGGAAGATGGAGTTATTCAACAACTACTGGAAGATCGGAATATTACCTACACAGGATCAAATGCGAGTGCAAGTGCCAACGGCATGGACAAACATCTATGCAAAAATATCTGGCAATCTGAGAATCTTCCTCTAGCACCCTCAATTCTTGCTAACAAAGACTCTACAACACCCACGATTGATTTTCCACTACCCTGGGCCGTTAAGCCGGTTTCAGAGGGCTCTAGTATTGGCATTAGCAAAGTGACGAGTCTTGATCAATTAGACAACGCCTTAACCTTGGCTCAGCACTATGATAACAAAACCTTAATTGAGCAGTGGATAGAAGGAGAAGAGTATACGGTCGCCATTTTGGATGGTGAGGCGTTGCCAGTGATTAAAATTGTAGCCGATCAAGATTTTTATAATTATGAATCTAAATACCTATCTAATAGTACTCAATACCTTTGTCCATGTGGCTTAACAGAACAACAAGAAAAGCAACTACAAGCGATAGCACTAAAAGCATTTCAAGCAATTAAGGCCACTGGCTGGGGTAGGGTCGACTTTATTCTAGATGAACACAACTCACCCTTCTTGCTTGAAATCAACACTGTGCCAGGCATGACATCGCATTCTTTAGTGCCAATGGCTGCCAAAGCAGCAGGCATTACTTTTGAACAATTGGTTAAAAAAGTCATTCATGCAGCTCAAAAGTAGAAACCAGCATAGGCTGCCTTTATTGCAACAGATAAAACGTTGGTTTAAGCCGCTGATTTTTGGCTTGATTATCACCGCCATTGGTTGGGGGGCAACTCAATACAACCCTAGTGAATTACTAAAGATTAGCATCAACTGGGAAATAGATCGCCCTCAACTGGTCAATCAAAAAACACTTGAACAGCAAATTAAACCCTTAATCAATCAATCTTACCAACTAGATTTACATAAGGTTAAGTATGAATTAGAGCAGCACCCTTGGGTTCAAGAAGCTCAAGTAAGACGTCTTTTCTGGGATGCTATTCATATTGATGTAACCACCCATAAAGTTGCCGCCCATTGGGAAAACATAGATTGCAAGCAGCCTTTTGAGCAAGAGGATTGTCAAGGCTATATAACCACACAGGGCAACCTTATCATGCCTGAAAACTTATTTTATCAAATTGATGGTCAAACACCATCTGACCTTGTTTTGTTGAAATCTGGCGAACATCCCAAACAATACGATTCTCTTTTAAAAGATTACCGTGTTTATCAAAAAATCTTATCTGAGTTAACCATTCTTTCTTTAACAAGAAGCAATATTGATCGCTTAACCATAAAACCAAATATAGCTGTTGTACTTGGTTACAACAAGCAACAGCAGCGTTTACAAGATTTTATTAAAATTTACAAAAAATTAAGACAAAAAATCCCGCTTAAAAAACTCAATAAGGCCACTTATGATATGCGTTACCCAAAAGGATTTACGCTGAAGTATTAGCCTTTTGAATGAGCTGATAACACAACGCTAAATTAACCAAACTCCAATAAAACAAAACAGTCTTAACTATCCACCCAAAAACATCTGACAATCCTAAGGCGCTAAATAGTGCTGTAAAAATCATGCCAATTAAAGCTGGGATAATGGCTTGCAATAAAAATAGATTAGCTTGAGAAACAAAGTTTAATTGCCACTTATAATTTGAAGGCTGGTGTAGGGCAATGCGCACAAAATTAAGTGTGATTGGCATAATTAAAAAATAAATAACCAACTGCAAAAATCCAATACCTGTCAGCATTACCGGCACAGTGGTTACAAATCCAATAAACAACGTTAAACCAATAAACCTAAAAATTTGGCGAATATCAAAAATTGGAGACATGGCTGACACAGCCTGCTCACCCAAAACAACCAATCGATACATATTAACAGACAGCATAATATAGCCATAAAAGAACAGTAGCAGATATACCGGTGTATTATCTGGCAACACCACTTCAGTCAATTCTCCACCTTGAAATACCACATCCATCAGCTCAAACATTTGTGGCAATATAAGCAATAACGGCAGTGAAATAGCCACCGGTAGAATTGAAATTTCAACAATTTTCTTCCAGTGTGTTAACGCAAAAGCAAAACTAGCCAGGATAATTTTATTAATAGGGAGTATGTTCATAAGATTTATTTCATTTTTGAATTGATAACGTTAACCATAATAGTAAGTCTTTGCCCGGGTTGCAACGGCTTATTATCAAGGCCATTCCATTGTTTAATTTGCACAACACTAACGCCAAATTTAGCAGCAATAGTTGACAAATTATCACCACGTTTTACTCGGTAAGATACTTTTCGATCAATATCAATACCCAGTTTTGTTACTGATGACAAATCTTTGTAAGTGCTCAAACTAGACTGCCAAAGGACTAATTTTTTGCCCAATTTTAATGGCTCTGAACGTTTAATATGATTCCATTTAATAATATTATTAATACTCACCTGATATTTTCTGGCAATTAGCCACAAACTGTCACCTTTTTGAACAGAGTGGATAACCTTATGCCCAGGTTTATTTGAATTTAAGCGGTTTTTTTCCCGCTCAGATTCTGATGATGAATAGGCCTTAGAACCCTTTTGAGCAACTGGCACAATCAAATAATCCCCTGCTTTAATTAAGTTATTTCTTAATTGGTTGACACTGGAAATTTGATTAATCGTGGTTGTGTATTTTTTAGCAATAACACTCAGGCTATCACCCTGCTTAACCTGATATCTCACCCACCTCAATCGCGCCCTATTTGGATTATCAAGCATTGATTGTTTAAAATATTTCATATTTTTACTTGGCAGTAACAAGGTATACACACCTTCAGTTGGTGTCGCCCAACGCTTCAGTCCAGGATTGAGTGAGTATAAATCCTCCAATTCCACCGCAGACCAGTCGGAAATTAAAGCCAAATCAAACTGAGTGCTCAATTGGATAGACTCTAAAACTGGACTGTTTTTAACAGGGGTAATAGTTTGTGAATATTTTTCAGGGTGCTTAATAAGCTCAGTGACTGCCAACAATCTCGGCACATAACCCTTCGTTTCATTAGGCAGTTTTAAATGCCAAAAATCTGTTGGCTTGCCTTGTTTTTTGTTATCTCGAATGGCTCTTTGCACGCGCCCTGGGCCAGAATTGTAAGCAGCAATAGCTAACAACCAATCCCCTTTAAATAATTTATTCAAATTTTTCAGGTACTTAACAGCCGCCTTAGTAGAGGCTAATACATCTCGACGACCGTCATACCACCAGCTATCCTTTAAACCGTAGAGTTTGCCTGTAGATGGGATAAACTGCCAAAGACCTGAAGCCGTACCGTGAGAATATGAAAATGGATAATAGGCGGATTCAACAATAGGCAACAAGGCAATTTCAAGAGGTAAGCCTGCTTTTTCAACCTCTTGCACAACTAAGTACAAATAAGGGTTGGCACGTTTGGTAATGCGCGTTAAATAGTCGGGGTGTTTTTTAAACCAATCAATATGCCAATATAATTGCTTTTGACTGGGTGCTTTTAATGTAGATCTATTGGTGATATAACGCCAAAGATCTTCTTCGACAACAGGCTTGGCGACAACTACTTTTTTTACTTCAGTTTTTACAAGCTGATTGGTGGAATTACCTGTTTGAGGACTGCAAGCACCTAGAAGCAAAAAGGTTAGGAGTAGAAGTTGTTTGGCAATCCTTAAGATAAATGCCCGCCTGAACATTTTGGCGATGTTGGCGCGCCATTTTTTACCTGCCACTCATCTGCTGTATAGGTGTGCATGGCCAATGCATGAATATGAGTAAGCTCTTCCTTAAATAAATGATTAATCAGGCGGTGTCTTGCAATTAAAGTAAGCTCATTAAACTGATCACTCACCACAATTAATTTAAAGTGCGATTCTGATGCGGGACCTGCATGATTACACGACTCATTGATCACCTCTAAATAACTAGGAGATAGTGACAACTGCAATTGCTCAGTTAGGTGTTGCTGCATATTGCTCATGATTCACTCACTTGATAGGCGAAATCAAAGCTATCATTAAAAAAGTTATTCTCAAACATTCCTTTCTTAACGAATGTATTAGCTGCAGATTTCACCATTTCTGGCGGCCCACAAGCATACACTTCATATTCAGTTAATGTTTCAAAGTCTTCTAAAACCGCCTCATGAACATAGCCCGTTCTACCTTTCCAGCCCTCATCAGGCCTTGATAGTACAGGCACAAAATTAATGTTCTTAAATTTTTCAGCCCACTCACTCGGGAGTGACATATACAAATCTTGCTCACTTCTCACTCCCCAATAAATATCAATACGCCTTTGACTACCCGATTCAATCGCATGCTCAACCATCGCTTTAACAGGGCCGAACCCTGTGCCGCCTGCAATCATAATCATAGGCTTTTCACTGTCTTCTCTTAAGTAAAAACTACCCTTAGGTCCTTCAATTTTTAACAAAGACTTTTCTTGCATTTTATTAAATACAAAATTAGTAAACTTTCCTTTAGAAATCAGGCGTACATGCAACTCTATAATGCCGGTATTATGCGGTGCATTAGCAATCGAAAAAGCACGCGGTTCAAAATCAGGGTGAATTAAATCTATGTATTGGCCCGCTAGATACTGCATGGCTTCACTGCCTGGAATTTTTAAGATAACCTTTGCCACATCATCGTTTAAATGCTCAATTTTATCCACCTTACAAGGTAAGGTCTTTACTTGAATATCCGCAACACTCTCAAGCTCGGTGACCACAATCGATAAATCTGTTTTAGCATGGCACTTACACGGAAGAATCATATTCTCATCAATCTCTTGCGCTGTTAGTCCAGGTGGAATTCCGTCCGAATAGCCAACCTCTCCCTCCATAAGTGTCGCCTTGCACTTGCCACAAAAACCATTCTGACACCCATAAGGGAACCCTAAGCCTTGACTAATGGCGCCATCGAGAATAATCTCATCTTTTGCAACCTTAAAGCGGTTGCCACTTGCCTGATTTTCTACTGTAAACATGACTTAATTCTATCAATCTATTGAATGCTGACATTATAATCTAGGTTAGTTGTAATAAATGCTTACTAATACAAGGATCTTTGTGATCAACCCACCTGCTAATACCGTGCTTTTTTTAATGGGTCCCACTGCCTCGGGCAAAACGGATCTAGCAATTAAAATTAGTCAAAAAATTAAATCTCGACTAATTAGTGTTGACTCTGCATTAATCTATCAAGGAATGGATATTGGCACAGCAAAACCTAGTAAAAAAACACTCAATACTCACCCCCATCATTTGATTGACATTTGCAAGCCTAGTGAAGCTTATTCAGCTCATGATTTTGTTACCGATGCCACTCAACAAATTGAGCTGGCTTTTCGCAATAATGAGCTGCCTATTTTAGTGGGTGGCACCTCATTTTATTTTAATGCCATAGAGCACGGTCTATCTGATCTACCCGAATCGACCCCAGAATCACGTGAAAAATATAACCAGCTATTGAAAGAGCAAGGGTCAAAAGCATTACACCAAACCTTACAAAAAATTGACCCCGTTGCCGCTAACAGAATTCATGCTCATGATTCACAACGCATTACTCGCGCACTAGAAGTATTCGACATTAGTGGCCAGACTCTCACCACGCTCCAAGGCAAAAAACAAGGAGGGCTCAACTGCATAATTAACAAAATTATCCTCATGCCTGACCGGTCTGAACTTCATCAGCGCATCGAAACTCGATTTCATTTAATGATGGAACAAGGTTTTATAGAGGAGGTTAAAGCTTTAAAAGCTAATACAAAGCTCCATCAAGATCTACCCTCAATTCGCTGTGTTGGCTATCGACAAGCCTGGCAATTTTTAAATCAAGAAATAGATGAAGCAGAAATGATTGAAAGATCTATTATTGCCACACGTCAACTGTGCAAACGCCAAAGTACTTGGCTCAAAAATGAAACCCAAGGATTAACTCTAAAAACAGCAGATCTTGAAAAATCGCTAAATTTTATCCAAGAACAGCACGTTTAAATTCACGGCCACGATGCTCAAAATTATCATACATATCAAAACTTGCACAAGCCGGAGATAAAAGCACAACCCCATTATTAATCATATCTTTGGCTAAAGAAACCGCCTCACGCATATCTTGTGCATGGATAGTTTTCGCCGTGTGAATGCCGTGCTCAAAATCCATAGCACTTTGACCAATTAACACCACACCAAATACATCTCGATCAATAAGTTCGAAAAATTCAGCATGGTCTTCATCTTTTGCCAGTCCACCTGCAATTAGAACGATATTTTCGTGCTTATCAATAAGAGCTTTAAGTGCGGTTATACTTGCTAAAGCGTTGGTTGCTTTTGAGTCGTTATAAAATGCAATACCTTGTTTGTCTGTTACCCATTCTAATCGGTGCTCAAGCCCTTTAAAAATTTTGACACAATCAGTCATTGTAACCATATTTAGGCCGATTTGATCACCCAACGCCAATGCTGCCAAGATGTTAGCCACATTATGCTCACCAATCAATTGCATTTCATCAACCCCCATCAATACCTCATCACCCTTTAAAAAGTAACAACTGCCATGGCAAGTCACCGTGCCAAAATCTTGCTCTTGTTTGGGTATATTAATACCAAAATGAGTGGCTGAAGCTTGCGTAGGAACCAGTGGCTCATCCATATTAATAATCAAATTTTGGCAATAATGATACAAACTTAGCTTCGAATTTGTGTAATGTTCAAAGCTTTGGTACCGATCCAGATGATCAGGGGTAATGTTTAATACCACACCGGTTAATAAATTTAAATTTTTACTATAGTCCAACTGATAGCTTGACAACTCCAATACATAAAGCTCGACTTCATCATGCAAACACTCTAGTGCAGGTTTACCAATATTACCACCTACTGCAACTTTTTTACCACTAGCCTCAACCATTTCTCCTAATAGTTGAGTGACAGTTGATTTACCATTAGAGCCAGTAATGCCAATAACAGGCGCCTGAACATACCTAGAAAATAACTCGATATCACTAACAATATCAATACCCTGCTCAAGTGCCCATATGACAATTTCCTCATTTTGAGCAATACCTGGAGAGATGAAAATCTCATCAACTTCTTCTAATGTGGACTTGCTCCAACCATCCAGAGCAACCTCTACTGTGGGAAATTCTGATAAAAATTCAGATAGGCGTTGTGGCGCCTGTCGAGAGTCAGCCACTTTAAACGCAATTTTTTGCTGTAGCAAAAAGCGTGCAATGGAAAAACCGGTTATTCCTAAGCCTAAAACTAGTTTCATGCTATTGTTTTATTTTCAGTATAAAATAAGATCATTTTACACACTTAATCCCAGGGGATAAATCATGAGTACATTTTCAACAACAGCCATTAGCAGCATCAAAGTTAAAAACAAAGTTTTATCAGATACAATGAGATTACTCTCTTATACACTTGTCTTTGGCG
This sequence comes from uncultured Candidatus Thioglobus sp., assembly GCF_963981275.1. NCBI lineage: Bacteria > Pseudomonadati > Pseudomonadota > Gammaproteobacteria > Pseudothioglobaceae (SeqCode) > Candidatus Thioglobus > uncultured Candidatus Thioglobus sp. The sequence goes on from NZ_CAXCCZ010000003.1 coordinate 44,497, forward strand.
GTCTAGCCTCTTGGTTTTCAGTAGCCTCAGGCGCTGGATTTGGCGCAGCTATAATGAGCTCTATTGCTGCAATTGTGGTCATTTGGTTTGTACTGCCTAAAACCCAAAATAGTAACAAAGGTATTTTAACTGCCTTTGCCGTAGCAGGTTTATTAGGCTATTCAATTGGTCCAATGCTAACACACTATCTAGCTATGCCAAATGGTGCAGACCTTGTCATTCAAGCCTTAACAGGAACGGGCGTTGCTTTTTTTGCCATCAGTTTTTATGCTCAAAATACCACAAAAGACTTTAGTTTTTTAAATGGTATGATCTTTTTTGCCATGATTGGCATTATTGTTTTATCGCTATTAAATTTCTTTTTTCTGGAGTCGTCAGCCTTTAGTCTTCTTATTTCATTTGCAGTTGTGATGATTATGGGTGCTTTCATGTTGAGTCAAATGTCTGCCATTATCAATGGTGGAGAAACCAACTACATCTCTGCAACTGTTGGACTCTACCTAGCACTTCACAATATGTTTACTAGCTTATTACACCTTTTAGGTGCTTTTTCTAGCGACGATTAAGGTTTAACAATAGACTTCAATCATGATTGACAATGAGGGATACCGCGCCAATGTGGGCATCGTTATCACCAATGACAAGCATCAGGTTTTATTAGCTAAACGCTATAAACAAAACTCTTGGCAACTTCCGCAAGGTGGTATTGACCAAGGTGAAAGTGATGTAGAAGCACTTCTGCGTGAATTGAATGAAGAAGTCGGCTTAGAGCCTCACCATGTTGATGTTATTGCTAAAACGCCAAAATGGCTACGCTATGACTTGCCTGAATATCACGTTAGACGCTCTCAAAAGCCAATTTGTGTTGGTCAAAAACAAGTTTGGTTTTTGCTACGCCTCACTGCAAGTGAAGACAAAATTAAACTAGACACGCACTCTGATATTGAATTTGACGAATGGGCTTGGGTGGATTATTGGAACCCCATTGAAAAAGTAATTGATTTTAAAAAACCAATTTACGAAGATATGTTAAAGGCGTTAGCGCCAGTACTATTTGACAATCAACATACGGTTCCTGCGAATTATTCACGCCCTCTCAAATGCTCTGCCATTGTTTTAGATAAAATCAAATAAAATCCCTATCTAATACCTCTGTACACCAATATCCAATTGGTATAATTCACCTCTTATTAAGATTTTTTTAAAAAAAGGATTTGGTGACGTGAATATTGGAATTTTAGGATTAGGCACTGTTGGTGGTGGCGTAGTAAATGTTTTAAGTAAAAATCAAAATGAAATTTTTGCTCGCACTGGCGAACAAATCAACATTACTCACGCTGCAGTTAAGCACCTCTCTGAGCCTAGAATTTGTGCAGATGGTGACATTAATATTACCGAAGACGCCTTTGAAGTTGTTAATAATCCAGAAGTAGATGTTGTTTTAGAGCTAATCGGTGGCACCACCATTGCCAAAGAATTAGTAGTAGCGGCAATTAACAACAATAAACATGTTATCACCGCCAACAAAGCTTTAATTGCCACACACGGTAACGAGCTACTTACACTGGCTAAAGAAAAGAATGTGCATTTGCTATTTGAGGCTGCTGTTGCAGGCGGCATTCCTATTCTAAAATCTTTAGAGCAAGGCTTAAGTGCTAATAAAATTGAATTAGTCGCTGGAATCATTAACGGCACAGGAAACTTCATTCTTACTGAAATGCGAGATAAAGGTAGAGATTTTTCCGATGTTTTAAAAGAGGCTCAAGATTTAGGCTATGCCGAGGCAGATCCGACTTTTGATGTAGAAGGTATTGATGCTGCTCACAAACTTGCCATCCTGGCCTCTATCGCTTTCGGCTGTGAATTACAAATGGATAAAGTATCTACCGAAGGCATTAGTGAAATTAGCGGTGAAGACGTCGCATTTGCAACTGAACTTAACTATTCAATCAAACACTTGGGTATTGCCAAAAAAGTTGATGGCGAATTACAAATGCGTGTTCATCCAACGCTCATTCCAAAAACACAGCTACTGGCCAATGTTGACGGGGTAATGAATGCAGTACTGGTTAAAGGTAATGCAGTAGGACCAACACTTTATTATGGCGCAGGTGCGGGTGATGAAGCCACAGCTAGCGCTGTGATTGCAGATTTAGTTGATATTATTAAAAATACCGTAAGTCATGATGTGCTAGGCTGGAAATCTCTCACTGAAATCCCTAACTGTGATGTTAACAATATTGAAAGTGTTTTTTATTTGCGCCTACTAGCCACTGACAAGCCTGGTGCGCTTGCTGATATTACAACCACACTAGCCAAACACAATATTAGCGTTGAGTCTGTCATCCAAAAACAAATTGATGCACAAAATAATGCTCACATTGCAATCATTACCAATAGCGTCACCACTGCTAATTTAAACGCTGCTATAACAGAAATCCAAAGTCATGAATTCATCCAAGAGGATGTTAAAATTATTCATGTAGAAAACCTTGATTAAGGAGAAAATACAATGAGATACACAGGCCTAATTGAAAACTATCGTGACAGACTTCCTGTTAGCGATTCAACTAAACTGATCAGTCTTGGTGAGGGTAACACCCCTCTAATTCGACTAGAAAATATTCCCGCCACACTTGGTAAGGATGTGGATATTTACATTAAATATGAAGGCCTTAATCCAACTGGATCTTTTAAAGATCGCGGCATGACAATGGCAGTGACTAAAGCAGTCGAAGCAGGCTCTAAAGCTATTATTTGTGCCTCAACAGGCAATACCTCTGCAGCTGCTGCAGCCTACGCCGCTCGTGCAGGTATTAAAGCATTCGTACTAATCCCTGAAGGAAAAATTGCCTTAGGTAAGCTAGCTCAAGCCATGATTCATGGTGCGGTTATCATCCAAATCAAAGGTAATTTTGATGATGGCATGCGTCTTGTTAAAGAAGTGGCTGATCACGCACCGGTGGCGATTGTAAACTCAATCAATCCTTATCGATTACAAGGTCAAAAAACAGCTGCGTTTGAAATTATCGAGGAGCTGGGTGATGCACCAGATTATCACTGTCTACCTGTTGGTAATGCAGGCAATATCTCAGCACACTGGATGGGCTACAAAGAATACCATGAAGATAAAAAAGCAAGTAGCACGCCAAAAATGGTAGGTTATCAAGCGGCAGGTGCAGCTCCTTTTGTCAAGGGTGCGATGGTTGATAATCCTGAAACCGTTGCCACCGCTATTCGCATTGGTCATCCGCAAAGTTGGGAGTTGGCTCATAAAGTAGAAAAAGAGTCTAATGGTTGGTTTGATTCACTAACCGATACAGAGATTTTAAGTGCACAAAAACTATTAACCGAACAAGAAGGTATTTTCTGTGAACCTGCTTCTGCTACTTCGCTAGCTGGTGCAATGCGCGACATTCAAAGTGGTAAGATCCCTGAAGGGTCTAAAGTAGTTTGCACCTTAACAGGTCATGGCCTGAAAGATCCAGATACTGCCATTTCACAGTGTACTGATGAGATGATTAATATCAATCCAGTCATGAGTGAAGTGCGTGATGCAATCTTAAATAATATGTAAATCTACCAGTCTTGTGTAGATTTTAGGGGAAATGATGTCGTATCAAACTATCGATCAAACTATTGGCAACACCCCTTTAGTCAAGCTACAACGCCTTAATCCCAATTCATCAAACACTGTTTTGGTAAAACTTGAGGGCGACAACCCGGCAGGATCAGTTAAAGATCGAGCAGCTTTTAACATGATCGCTCAAGCTGAAAACCGAGGTGATATCAAACCAGGCGACACCCTCATTGAGGCGACCAGCGGCAATACAGGTATTGCACTAGCAATGGTGGCTGCCATTAAAGGCTATAAAATGATGCTGATCATGCCTGAAAACCTCTCTCAAGAGCGTCGTGATGCGATGACTGCCTATGGCGCCGAACTACTCATTGTTACTCAAGAAGCGGGTATGGAAGGCGCGAGAGATTTAGCTGACAAACTTGAACGAGATGGTAAAGGTGTACAACTCAACCAGTTTGCTAATTTTGATAATTCGGGTGCGCATATTAATTCAACTGCGCAAGAAATTTGGAAAGACACCCAGGGTCAAGTAACGCACTTTGTCTCAGCTATGGGTACAACAGGCACCATCATGGGTGTTTCTACAGCACTCAAACAAAAAAATAACGACATTCAAATTATTGGTGTACAGCCAGAAGATGGCGCTCAAATTGCAGGCATTCGTCGCTGGACACCAGAATATTTGCCTAAAATTTTTGATGCCTCAAAAGTAGATGCTGTAATGGATGTCTCTCAACTTTCAGCAGAAAAAACCACACGTGAGCTCGCTACCCAAGAAGGTATTTTCGCTGGCGTATCGTCTGGTGGCGCAGTTGCAGCAGCACTGGAGCTTTCTACACAGGTCAATAACGCAACCATCGTCACAATTGTATGTGATCGTGGCGATAGATACTTATCAACCGGTCTTTTTAACGCAGTGTAAGTAATGCGCAGATATCTCTCGCATCAGTTTCCCAATGAGATAAAAACCTACCTATCTTTAATAGCTGCCAGTATGCTCGCCGTTGTTGCTATTGATTTTTTTCTACTTTCTAGTGATTTTGCACAACACACATTTAAACAGCTTGTTGCAAAAAACCCCGCTCTAAGTTTAATCATCACCCCAATTACTTTTGTTTTAATAGTCTACATGGCCAAATATTTTTGCCATTACATCCAGGGTAGTGGCATTCCACAGCTTATTGCAGCTAATGATTCACGTAATAAAACCATTCGTGAAAAGCTATTGTCGTTTAGGGTTGCCACAGGCAAGATTGTCTTTATTTTTATTGGCATGTTAGGGGGTGCACCCATTGGCATTGAGGGGCCGAGCATTCATATTGGCGGATCAATCTTTTATGGTTTTAATCGATTTTTAAAACTAAAGCGTAAACTTCTTATCCATTCGCTCATCGCCATTGGTGGCAGTGCCGGTCTGATTGTTGCTTTCAATGCACCACTGGCAGGGTTTTTATTTGCTTATGAGGAAATCGGTCGAAAACTCAAAAAACAAGCGCTGGTATTGATTGCCATTGTTAGTGCCTTAGTTTACACGCTCACCTTGGCTTATCGAGGTAACACCCCTTACCTGGGTGATTTATCCGCCTACTCACTAAATCTTGAGCTGCTTTGGCAGCTAATACCTTTAGCCATTCTAACAGGTGTTGTTGGTGGATTATTCTCCAGAATAACTCTGTATTTAATCGCTAAATTTATCAGTCACAGCAAAGCTCGCGTGATCGCTATCGCCTTATTCTTAGGGCTAATTATTGGACTATTTAACTACCTATCAGCTGGAAAAATTGCCGGATCTGGGCGTGACGAAGTTATCTTTATGCTAGCAGGTAACCCACTAGGGCTTGAGTTTGTACTCATGAAGTATTTTGCCACTCTGACTTCTTTAGCCTCGACCATTCCTGGCGGGTTGTTTATGCCAAGCATCTCAATTGGTGCTGGTATTGGTGCTGAGATTGCGCCTTACTATTTAAAAATTGATACTCAGGTGATTATTATCATGTCAATGATTGCCTATCTAAGCGCTGTAATTAGAGCGCCACTCACTGCAGTTTTTGTGATTTTAGAGATGAGTGCTACTATTAATTTACTCATCCCAGGACTACTGGTGGCGTTTATCGCAAACTGGACTAGTAAGCAGATATTTGCCCAACCAATTTATGAAGCTCTAGCCGAAAATTACCTAAAACTAAGTAAAAATTAGAATGGCTTAACCACCACTAAAATAACAATGGCCACCAAAATTAACACAGGAAACTCATTAAACCAGCGATAAAACACATCTGAACGTTTGTTTTTGTCTTGTTTGAATACTTGCAGCAAATACCCACAATAAAAATGATAAACAATCAATGGCACCACCAGAACTAACTTAGCGTGTAACCAATACTGCGTTTTGTAAATCTCCCAACCGTCAACCACCATCCAGGTGCCCAAGACCACAGCTAAAACCATACTTGGCGTCATAATACCGCGGTAAAGCTTGCGCTCCATTACCTTAAAACGTTCAATGCTAATCTTATCTTGACTCATCGCATGATAGACAAATAAGCGCGGCAAATAAAACAAAGCTGCAAACCAAGTAATAATGCTAATAATATGAAATGCCTTAATCCACAACATGTTTTTTCCTTTTTAAAGCACCCTATCTACGGTGCAAACAACCAGACTTAACTACCAACCATTATAGTAAAATAAAATTTAATTTTTGTTAACTTTACTTCAATTGAAGCAATACCGAGAAATACCCTATAACTACACCTCTTTTTCTGACAAGGAAATTGTCTGTCGATTTTTAGGTGAAGACGCTTGGGCATTGTTAGAATCTCTTCGCACCAATCGCAACACTGGGCGTAGTGCCAGAATGTTGTTTGAAGTATTGGGTGATATGTGGGTGGTTGATAGAAACCCCTATCTCCAAGAAGATTTGATCAAAAACCAACGTCGTTGGAAATCTCTTATTGGGGCGCTTAATTCACGCCTTGACTTGGTTAGAAAACGAGCAAATAACAACACTAAGGTTTTAGAGCTACTTCAAAGTGCTGATTTAGCTGTGACCAAGTTTGAACACTGTTTAAGTGACTTTAAGCAACATAAAAAACGTATTAAGCAAGCCTTGCTCAAAGTAACCAATATTAACAATATTCGCTTTGATGCTCTATCTCGTTCTGCTCATGCAACCGATGCTACGGACTGGCGCGTAGAATACCCACAAGTGGTTATCACGCCAGATACCGAACTTGAAATTGCCGCTATTGTCAAAGCATGTATTGAACTTAAGCTTACCATTATTCCTCGTGGTGGCGGCACAGGCTACACTGGTGGTGCCATTCCACTCCACACGCAAACAGCAGTTATTAACACCGAAAAGCTTAGTTTTATTGATGATATTAAAAATACCAATAATTTACAAAGTGTTAATGTCGGTGCTGGTGTTATTACCAAGCGTGTTAGTGACTTAGCCACAAAAAATAATCTTGTTTTTGCAGTTGACCCCACCTCACAAGATGCTTGCACGATTGGTGGCAATGTTGCTATGAATGCAGGTGGTAAAAAAGCCCTTAGATGGGGTACAACCATTGACAACCTATTATCTTGGAAAATGGTAACACCGGATGGATCTTGGTTGCGTGTAGAGCGATTAGAACATAATCAAGACAAAATTCAACTACTTAAATCTGTTAGCTTTAAGATTGATACACTTAAAGATGACTGTAAGACTGTTGTTAGCTCGGAAGTTTTAACGATTGATGCTAAAAAACTACGTAAAAGCGGCCTGGGAAAAGATGTTACCAATAAATTTTTAGATGGCCTTCCGGGTATTCAAAAAGAAGGTTGTGACGGTTTCATCACCTCTGCAGAGTTTATCTTGCATCAGCCTTTAGCGCATATTAACACCTTATGCTTGGAGTTCTTCGGTCATGACCTTAAGGCTGCCGTATCGACCATTGTTGAGATTAAAAATCTTATCGATAGCACTACATCAGTAGATCTTGTAGGTATGGAGCATCTTGATGCGCGCTACATCAAAGCAGTCAAATACACCACCAAGGCGAACAAATCTGAGCTGCCAAAAATGGTATTGCTGATTGATGCCTCTAGCCAGTCACAATCATCACTCGATGAAGCGGGTGAAAAAATTAAGGCCATCACTATTCAAAAAGAAGGCGAGTGTTTTATTGCAAAAAGCTCTAGCACAAGGCAAATTTTTTGGAAAGACCGTGCTAATACTGCTGCCATTGCCGCTCACACCAATGCCTTTAAAATTAACGAAGATGTTGTTATTCCACTAGATAAACTGGCTGAATACAACGATGGTATTGAGCACATTAATATCCGCCTTTCCATTGAGAACAAACTAGACACACTTGGCGAGATTCGCACCTATCTGGAAAGTATCAAACTTGAAACTCAGCTAATTAAGGAGAAGAGTTCAGCAGCTATCGAGCTATTGAATCAGGTGAGCAACCAATGGCAAGAAATTCTTGATCAGTTGGATGATTCGGCTATATTTAGACAAGTGCAAACTGCTAAGCGTGTCGTTTCTTATATGGATGAATTTGCCCATCCACTTAATGATTTGCTCATGGGTGATATTTTTACTGAAATACGTCATGACATTCAAGATATTCACGCGTCGCATCGTAATGTTCGCCTATTTGTAGCAACACACATGCACGCTGGTGATGGCAATGTACATACCAATATTCCGGTACATTCTCATAATGTTCAGATGCTAAAAAAAGCAGAATCTGTGGTTGATGAGATTATGATTCTAGCGACCAATCTCGGTGGCGTTATTTCAGGCGAGCACGGTATTGGTTTAACTAAATACCAGTATTTATCTGCTGAATATAAACAAGAATTTGTTGAGTACAAAGCTAAAGTTGATCCTAACAACCACTTTAACAAAGGCAAACTAATGCCTGGTAGCGGGCTAAATGGCGCCTTTACCCCTTCTCTGCACTTAGTTGAACAAGAAGCGCTCATTCTTGAAAGTAGTGAAATTGGTGAAATTAATGACATGGTTAAATCCTGCTTGCGCTGTGGCAAGTGTAAGGGTGTGTGTACCACACACGTTCCAGAAGCCAATCTTTTATATTCACCACGTGACAAAATTATCGGCACCAACCTCATCTCAGAAGCCTTTTTATACGAAGAGCAAACTCGTCGAGGTGTTTCGCTAAATCATTTTGTAGAACTTGATGATATAGCTGATCATTGCACAATTTGCCATAGATGCGCCAAACCTTGCCCAGTAGATATAGACTTTGGCGATGTTTCTATCAAGATGAAATCTGTCTTAATTAAGCAAGATAAGCGTCAGACAAACCTAGTCTCAAAAGCTTCAATGGCTTATCTTAATACCACTCAGCCTTGGAAAATTAAATTAGCCAAAAAGCTGTTGATTGATTATAGTTACAAAGCACAAAACATCGCCTCTCGCCTTGCCGCGCCATTTTTAAATAAAAAGCCTGATAAGACTGTGGGCAAGCCGAACGTAGCAATTGAACTGCTTACTTTATTGGATAAGCCACTACCAACTGATACCGGTCTTAAGCCAATGCGTGAGTTATTGGGCATTCATGACAACACCAGTGTGCCAATTTTATCGCACCCTACCAAGTCCAATGCCGACTCACCGAGTGTATTTTATTTCCCTGGTTGTGGCTCTGAGCGTCTGTATTCTCAAATCGGCTTAGCAACTGTCGCCTTGCTTTACCACCAAGGCGTTAAGGTGGTACTTCCGCCAAGTTACCTATGTTGTGGCTATCCCCAAAGAGCCAGCGGTTTTGAGGCTAAAAGTGTCGCAATTTCAACGGACAATCGGGTGTTGTTTCACCGCATGGCTAATACCTTAAATTATCTAGACATCAAGCATGTTCTTACCTCGTGTGGCACTTGTATTGATCAGTTAATGACTTACGAGCTGGGCGATATTTTTAAAGATTCCCGCTTAACAGATATTCATGAATATCTACTTGAACAAGATGTCACGCTTAAGCCGACAGGCGAGCAGTATCTGTACCATGCACCTTGCCATGATCCGATTAAATCAGAGGAATCTAGCAATCTCATCTCTAAAATTGTCAATTGCGAAGTGATTAGCAACGATCGTTGTTGTGGTGAAGCTGGTACATTTGCCGTAGCGCGCCCTGATATCGCCAAGCAAGCCAAATACAGAAAAGAATTGGAAATCAAAAAAGACCTTGCCATGATTAAATCAAGTGATAAGCCAATTAAAATGCTTACCACTTGCCCAGCCTGTCGTCAGGGTTTGTCACGCTATCAAAGTGCCACTAATATCAAGCCTATTTACCCTATTGAACTAATTGCGGAACAGCAGCTGGGTAAAAAATGGCACAAAGACTTTATAAAATCAGTCAATATCGAAAAAGTCTTACTTTAAAGACGCTTTAGGCTTGCACATATACCCAAGCTTTTTTGCCTGATTTAAACTCAGCTTTAATGCGCTTATAATCGCTCACTTCATATAAATCAGATTGCGCCAACTCTTGTTTTGTAATTTTAAAAACAACGCCAGAAATTTTATCATCAGCATTCATAGAAAACACAGCAATAGGATGGTGTGTTTTACCGCTTAAATCCACCACACTCTGATCTTGTATCAGCAGAGTTTCTAGCTTATAGCCCAATAGCTGGTCTACATAACCCTCTAACTCACGGCCAAAGGTTTCAATTTGTACCGGGGTATCTTGCAGTGTCCCATAAGAAAAAAGCAACTCCATTTCACTCATAAATATCCTTAAATACAATTAATATGGAAAACCATAATATACTAATTTTCTAATACAAAATATAATGCTCTCTCTACTTGAGGAGTGATTATATAACAAGGAAATTTATATGAAAGCTCAAATTTTAAAAACCTTAGCTTTGGCAATTAGCCTCAGTGCAATTAGCACTTCTTTTGCCTTCAACCCAAAAGATATTCACAATGAAACCTGTCTAAATTGCCATAAAGACAATGGTGCAAACTATAGTCATGACAACAATTTTTACGAGTCACGCTCATTGAACAATATCAAGCTAAAAAGCTTTGCTGACTTAAAGGCTCAAATCAATCGTTGTTCAAATTACTACGATTCAGCTTGGTTTCCAGAAGAAGAGGCGGAAATTGTCAAATACCTGAATGATGAGTATTATCAATTTATCATGAATGCGAAAGCCATTCAAGCCAGAAATTCTTATTAGCTCTAATACAAAAAAACCCTAATCGTTGATTAGGGTTTTTTTGTATCTACATTTGTTAAAAATATCTAATGAGGCGTTGTACTGGAGAAATAATTCTGAGGAGAGTTAGGAAACCAATACAACTAAAATGATTATCCCAAAATTGAAGAAATTTACTATTATGGTAAACCATAATAGTAACGCTTTAATCGAGCTATAAATCCAGTTAAATAATTTTATTTCTGATTAAAGCTGGTGAGAATATTGTAAAAACTACCGCAATAAAGATCAGACCGCCCAGTATATCCCCTTGCACATAAGACTGAAAATACACCTTACCCGCGCTAAACTGGTCAGGTGCATACAAAAGCCCTGCTTTGACTATAGTGGTCGTAAATGCTGATAAAACAACTAATGGCACAAGCTGTACATAATTAAGTTTGTTAGCCACAATAAAATTAGAAAAATTAAGCTTTCTCATCAGCCAAATACTCAGTAAAGGTAATAAGGTGTTAATAACCCTACTAACAACTTCATGTTGGGCAAAATTAGCTATTCCGCCTTCAACAACCACTTCGGCCAGTAAATAACCCACTAACAAACCTGGAAAAACCCTAAAGCCAAATAGCAAATAAGCCAAGATAACCGCACCCATTGGCAACCATAAGTAATTACCAATATCGGAATTAAAATGATCCATGGGAACAATCAAATACCGGGCCACAAAAACTGCCACCAATGCTAATAAGTTATACTGAATGATTTTTATCATAATAAGATTCTATAAAAAATAAACGTTTAAGTATTTGTCAACGCGACAGACATCTTAACTAACTCGGGTAACGACTTTGCCCGCATCTTTTTCATCACCTTAGAACGATGAGCTTCCACAGTGGGCAAGGAAATAAACAGCTCCTCGGCAATATTCTTATTTCTATCACCTTTCACCACACAGGCAAACACAAGCTTTTCCTTATGGGTTAGTAGTCGATATTGATTGAGCACATGCACTTTATCTTTTGAAGATTCGATTGCAGCATTCACCTTGCCTAACAGCACATCAGGATCAAAAGGTTTTTCCACAAAATCAAAAGCACCAAGCTTCATAGCTTTGATCGCAATATTTACGCTGGCATGTCCAGTAATAAATATTGTAGGACGTATACAATTAATCTGATTAAGATGCGCTTGTAATTCCAAGCCATTCATCGACTCCATGTCAATATCTGACACCAAGCACCCAACAATATTTTCATCCAATACCTCTAAATATCTCTGTGCACTAGAGAAAACCCAGACATTAAACTGATGATGTAAAAAGAACTTTTGTAAAGATTCTCTAACCTCCTTTTCATCATCAACGATAAATACGTTATTATTCATGCTTAAAAATAGGTAATGTGATTAAAAATTGACTGCCTTGTTCGCCACTAGATAACAAAGATAAATCTCCACCATACGAGCGAATAATACGACGACTAAGACTCAAGCCAATCCCTAGACCTTCAGTATCGGTTTTTTCTTTATGGCTTTTAAATAGTGTAAATAGATTGTCTTGATCGCTAATTTTACAGCCCGTATCCGAAACAATAATCGTAACCCGATCATCTTTAACGTCAGATTCAATGGAGAGTGTATTGGATGATTTATGATTACTTGCCATAGCACTAATCGCATTTTTTGATAAATTTAACAATACTTGGTCTAGTTCAATCGGACTCATTTTTATCTTTTGCTGTTGAACAGCTAAAGAAATTGTATGCTGAATATTCGCCTCTTTCAAGTCATTATTTAACAGTCTGATAATTTTTTCAATATGTTGATTAACATAAAACACTTCTTCAACCACTACTGCATCAGTCAAAAATTGGCGAATATTTAAAATCAAGTCTACACAATGATCCGTTTTCTCTCTGAGATCATTGGTAATATCCCTTACTTGGCTCAACTGACAACTATTATCACCCTTAAGTAAATCATCTAATATGTGTGCATCAATTTTGAGCGAGGTAATTGGTTGGGACAATTCATGAGTCACTTCAGAAAGCAACTGATTCACAGAACTGGCTTTTGATAACTGCTCCAACTTAGCCTTATATTGGGCAATCTGCTTATCTTTTCTCGATTTAATGGTGACAATAAAATAGCCTATCAGCAATAAACCTAACAACACCAGCTGATAGTTTTTCTTATAAAAATCAACATGACCCGGATCTTGATAGATGCCCACTCGATGCTTCCTCATGAGTGTACGAACTTGTTCATAATCCAAAGCATCACGCCACTGCTCTATTCCATGGACAGATTGCTTAAGCAGTAAAGAGAGAATTTTCTCGGTTAACTTTGGATCTGAATGCTTAAGTGAAGAGAATGACCATTCTGGAACAAGTCTTGTTGATAATAAATAAGGGAATTCTTGTTTTTGATCTAATACTTTAATCTGATCCCTATCAATCTGACCCAGGCTGATCATTTTCTCAATAACGCTCGTACGCACAGCTCCAGCATCATTTATTCCATTAACAACTGCATTAACAATATTATCTTGTGCACCTAAAAAACTAACAGATGAAAAGTCTTTGTCGGGATCAATCCCCAATTTTCGAAAATGATCTAGTGCTAATACCCACCCACCCAGGCGATTAGGCGTTGAGGCGGCAAAACTATTACCCTTTAATGCTTCAATACCATTAATGGCATTATTGTTAACTGACGTAAAAATAACGCTACCCAACTGGTCAACACCAGATTGATCAACCTTGGTCAGCTCAATATGGGTTTCGTATAAGCGATTTAGCTCAACAGTGGTAATAGGTTGAGTGATCACATAATCAACTTTACCCTCCTCAACCATTTGATAAAGCAGTAAGTCGTCTGGGGTGTCAACCACCACAATATTAAAAACAACCCCTTGAATGTGACGACTAAGATAATTAGCACTTAACTGCCAATACTGGTGAGTAATACCTTTGTCCAAATAAGATTGAACAGCGATAATCACTTCAGTCGGCTGAGTACTACCTTTGGCGCTCGATACGCCAACCGTGCTCAATAGCAATAAAAATGTAAGAATAATGTGTTTATAGCAACGCATTGTGCATTTTAACACTGCGGTAAAAATCTGGACACTATGGTATACCATATATTAAGCGGGTAAATATTTGACAAATATTCAAAATATACACTTAATTTATAGAATATAACTGATTTTAGCCAATTTTATGCTTGTTTTATCGGTATTTATTTAACTTTCAGTAAAATATTGAAAATAATCAAATAGGCTATTTTTTGACACCGACACTCAAAATAACGAGTTTATCCATATTAATCAGCCTTTCATAAGCTTTTTGGATATCCCTGGCGCTAATCGGCTTGATTTTGCTAGTAAAACTGCTCAAATAGTTCAACGGTAGGTCGTAAAAACCAATAATAGAGAGGTAAGTAAGGATATTAGCATTACTAGCAGTCTCTAAAGCAAAACCACCGATAATATTATCCTTGCCATCTTGAAGTTTTTGCTCATCAATCGCATTATTTCTGAAATTTTTGAGCGTCTCCAAAGCGATTTTTTTAGCTTGATCTGCCTGTGAATTTTTGGTTTGCAATTTAATTAAAAAATAGCCATTCGATTTCATCTTGGTAAAATAGCTAGAAGTCGAATAAGCCAAACCTCTTTGTTCACGCACTTCATCACTCAAAATAGAAGTTAGTCCGCTACCACCCAAAATATGATTACCCAGATACAGAGGGTAATAATCAGCATGTGATCTATTAATACCAACTTGCCCGATGAGCAAATGTGTTTGCGTTGATGGGAATTCAATATGTACTGCTTGAGTTTGTTGCAACGGCAGTACAACAGGATTGGCCTTAGCCTTTTTACCCATATTCAACCCATGTGAAATCTGACGAGCTATTTGCTTAGCTTTAGTTTTGCTAATATCCCCCACCAAAGCAATGGTTAGATTTTTGGCTACATAATAGTGCTGGTAGTGCTGTTTTAAATCAGCTAGATTAATTTTTTCAAGACTTTCCTTGTTGCCAATTTTCTTGTGTGCATACGGGTGTTTGTTAAACACCAGCTGACTAAATGCACTATTAGCGATACTTGCTGGACTTTGCTTGGCAGCCTCAATAGCGCGCAGTGTTTGCTTTTTCTCACGACTCAAATAGCGTTGCTGATAATCTACCTTGGTCACTACTTCTGTGAATAAATCTAATGATGATTGCAAAATATCACGACGCGTTAAACTACGCATAGAGATGATTGACATATCTTTAAGCGAGGCGCCAGAAAACTCACTGCCCAGTGATTCAAATTGATTAATTATTTGCTCTTCTGTGTGATACGTGCTCGCTGTACCAATAAGACTGTTGGTTAGCATTGCCAGGCCATACTTATCGCCATCTCGTGAGCTAGCCGCATCAAAGTTAAGTGCCACATCTAGCATTGGCAAACCTTGAGTTTGAGTAAACAATACCTTGGCACCTTCGGGCGTTGTCCACTGCTCAATAGTGACTTTTGCCTCAACTTGAGTGATTAACAATAAAAATAGCGAAAATAACCTCACTTAATCTCCTGGGTAATCAGCTCAACAGTATTCATTTGAGAAAAATCAAGATACTGTTTAGCAACATTTGACACATCTTTAGCCTTAATTTCGTTCATTTTATCAACATATTCAAACATCTTATCAATTCCCAAACCCACCGTTTCGAGCAT
>NZ_CAXCCZ010000004.1:0-58504 GCF_963981275.1 uncultured Candidatus Thioglobus sp.
CACTAATCTAATCACCAATGCCGTTAGATACGGAAACAATAAGCCGGTGAGCATTGTATTAAACTGTAGCAATACACACATAATTGTCAAAGTTAAAGACCGTGGTCCGGGTATACCAAAAGCGTTTAAAGAAAAAATATTCCAGCCTTTTTATAGACTGGAAACATCTAGAAATAGCGCCACTGGGGGTAGTGGACTAGGGCTTGCAATCGTGCAACAATTGGTAGATTCTCACAACTGGAGTGTTTCACTAAACCCAAGAAAAACTGGTGGCACTAGTGCAGTGCTAACCATTGATGTGTAATATGGTGCCGATGGCCAGAGTCGAACTGGCACGAGCGTAGCTCACTACCCCCTCAAGGTAGCGCGTCTACCAATTCCGCCACATCGGCAAAAAATGTTAACGACTTAGTTAGGAATGTCGCTGGTGTCAGACGGTGCTGGTGCAATCATTGGCACATCTGAAGGGGTGATTGAAGCTGCCTGCTCCATAATACTAACAGGTTCACTACTAGCACCATTTTCATTAGTTGCCAAGTAGGCCAATGTTAGGCTGGTTGCAAAAAAACCAAAGGCAACGCTGGCGGTTAACTTGTACATAAATGAATTTGCACCTCGAGCGCCAAATACAGAGCCTGATGCACCTGCACCGAAGGCAGCGCCAGCATCCGCACCCTTACCATGTTGCATCAACACAAGTGCAACTAAACCTAGTGCTAGCATTACATGAACAATTAAAATAATTTGAAATGACATAATTAACCCGCTTTACAAATTTGTAAGAAATCTTCTGATTTTAATGAAGCGCCGCCAATAAGGCCGCCGTCAATATCTTCACAACCAATTAACTCAGCAGCGTTGCCAGGATTCATGCTGCCGCCATATAAGATAGGTGTAGATTGTGCAATATTTGCATCACTCTGCGCTAACATTGAACGAATAAAGGCATGTGCATCCTGAGCTTGTTGAGGTGTCGCTGTAACGCCAGTTCCAATTGCCCAAACCGGCTCATAAGCAATAATAACATCTTTAAAAGCGCCAATACCAACACGATCAATCACCGCTTGGATTTGACGAGAAACAACCGCCTCCATATTGCCAGCTTCTCTTTCTTCTAGTGTTTCACCGATACAAAAAAGTGGCTTTAGATCATTATCAAGTGCAGCCTGCACTTTATCAGCCACAACTTCATCAGTCTCGCCATATAGGCTTCTACGCTCTGAATGGCCAACAATAACGTATTGAGCGCCAAAATCTTTGATCATATCTGCACTCACTTCACCAGTAAAAGCGCCCGATGCATTAACATTTAAGTCTTGAGCACCTAAATGAAGCTGCGAATGTGTGATCAACGCTTCAACCTGAGACATATAAGGAGAGGGTGCGCAAACGATAACCGTTGAATCAACTTCCGCCATGCCGGAAAGAATGCCCATAATTAACGTATTAACCGTTTCTTTCGAGGCGTTCATTTTCCAGTTGCCTGCAACAATAACTTGACGCATAATAACTCTCTTAATAAAAAAGGATTGAATGTTACGCTATTTAACAATAAAAATCAATGGTTAAAGCTTTAGTGTGAAGACTTCGAGCCAAAATAAAGTGCTAGCGATACCATTAAAATTCCAAGTGAAAAATAAACCAAATCCAAGGCACCTACAAATGTCATTGACAAGGACACTTCAAAAAAAGTAACCACCAAAATCATTAAGATTACTTTTGCAAGCTTGGCCTTAAGATCGTCTAGGGAATTAATCACTAACACCTTGGTTGACTGACCACTTTCTTTAGCTTCATCAATATCACTAATAAAAAGCTCGTACAAGCCCAATGCAAAGATTAGTAAAATCGTGGCTAATAAAAACCCATCAATTGATCCAACTGTGTGTGCCACCATTTCAATTTTTAGTGCTTTTTTTGCCTCAGCCGTAGCACCAATATAATCACCCGCATGTGCGATCAAACTGGCCACATCAACTGCAGTAATAATGAACAACATCAAGGAGAGTAATAATGATGAAACCACAGCGGCTAAAACCATTAACCTAGAGCTCCACAACAACTTTTCAAAATACTTTTCTAAACCATTCATCCACTTCTCTCTCAAAACAATATAATGCTTAAGTATATCATTACTTAATTTTAAATACTGCTTATGTCAAAAACTTGGGCTCAATGTTTGGACACACTAAAAGACACGGTACCTTTGTCTGAATATAGTGTTTGGATACAGCCTTTAAAGGCACTTGAAAATCAACACACTTTGTCGTTGCTAGCACCAAATGTCCAGGTTAAAAACTACGTTAGCAAAAACCTAAAGTCTCAAATTAAAAG
Source organism: uncultured Candidatus Thioglobus sp. (assembly GCF_963981275.1). Lineage (NCBI taxonomy): Bacteria > Pseudomonadati > Pseudomonadota > Gammaproteobacteria > Pseudothioglobaceae (SeqCode) > Candidatus Thioglobus > uncultured Candidatus Thioglobus sp. Next base: position 2,335 of record NZ_CAXCCZ010000004.1, read on the forward strand.
CGCTGTTGCTCAGCACAACAAAAATCTAAAAATTTTTATTAGCCTAGCAGCGGACACAAACCCAGATAAACCAAGCTATAAAAAACACTCGACACCTTTATTTGAAGACTACACATTTGATAATTTAGTACTAGGAAATGCCAATCAAATGGCTTATGGTGCTACCAAACAAATTGCTGAAAATATTCATGGCTCGCCCTACAACCCTTTTATTATTTATGGTGGATCTGGTTTAGGGAAAACCCACCTTATGCAGGCTGCAGGTCACTTAGCAAAACTAAAAAACCCAAATACTAAAGTTTTGTATGTGCCTTTAATGGATTTTGTTAGAAATATTACCTCCAGTTTAAGGCACAACACCATTGAAAGCATCAAGGCTTTTTATCAGTCTGCAGATTTGTTACTAGTTGACGACATCCACCTGATTGCTGGCAAGGAAAAATCACAAGAAGAGTTTTTTCATATTTTCAATTTTTTATTTAATGGTAAAAAACAAATTATCTTTACTTGTGACCAGCCACCTAAGAGTATTAAATCACTTGAAGAGCGATTAAAAACAAGATTCTCTCAAGGCTTAAACCTACATCTAACGCCGCCAGAGCTTGAAATGCGCGCGGCTATTTTATTGAAAAAAGCGCAAAATGAAAAAATTAATATCAATTTAAATGAAGATTTAGCTCTGTACATTGCTGGCCATATTACCTCCAATGTCAGAGACTTAGAGGGTGCCTTATTAAAATTAAAAGCCTTTGTAGATTTTTCTAAAATTGATCAGCAATTCATTTCAAAAGAAACAGTTGACACCGCTTTAGGTGATTTAATCAAGCCTATCATTACAAATATCGATGTAAATGATGTTCAAAAAGAGGTGGCGAAACATTACGCTTTAACGGTTTCTGACCTCAGTTCAAAATCACGCAAACAGCACACAGTATTAGCTAGGCAAATGGCTATTTACATCTGCCATGAGTTAAGTGCTTTATCACTAAATAAGATTGGAAAACAATTCGGCAATAGGGATCACTCAACAGTTATACATGCTATAAAAAAAATCAAGGAAAAGCTTGAAAGTAGCGATATAAAAAATGATTACGAACTAATTAAACTCAAATTAGCTAACTTATAAACGATGGTTTTACACAGGCAGGTGGATAACAGTAATAACTTTGATGAAAAACAAATTTTATAACCATATGCACATTTTTTTACATAAAATACTAACAAACTATCAACAACTTAAACGATTAATTTTTAAAGAAAAATACTACTTATCAACCAAAAACAAGCCCTCTAATAATAACAATAACTTTTAATTAAAAGGATTTCCCAATGAATACACAACTAACTGTTAAAGAACTACTTGAACCACTGCAAACAGTTATCGGTGTGGTTGAAAAAAAACAAACTTTACCCATTCTTTCACATGTACTTATTCAACTAAAAGATAATCAGTTAACATTAACAACCACAGATATGGAAATTGAGATTAGAGCATCTCACCCTATCCAAACACAAGAAGAAATTTCTTTTACTATTTATGCAAAAGATCTTATTGATATTATTAGAAAGCTTCCTGAAACAACTATTATTGAATTTATTATTGAAGAATCAAAAATCTACATTAAAACCAATAAAAATTCTTTTGAATTAAACACCTTTAATCATCAAGATTTTCCTTCTCTACCAAAAATTGAGAATACAGATATCATTAAGGTTAATTGTCAGCAGCTTAAAGAACTTATTGAAAACACTAGTTTTTCAATGGGAAATCAAGATATCAGAGCTTATTTAAACGGTTTGTTCTTTGAAGTAGATCAAAATAAAATCACAGTTGTTGCTACTGATGGTCATCGATTATCTATAGGTGAAATTAAACAACTAAACAATTTATCTAATAAAAAAACTGTTATCTTGCCAAGAAAAGCAGTCTTAGAGCTGACTAAAATATTAAGTAAAAGTGAGCATAGTGAGGTTGATATTCATTTATCCAATAATTATTTTTATTTAATAAGTAATAATACAACAATTATTAGTCGGCTCATTGATGGTAATTTTCCTAATTATTCGCAGGTTTTACCAACAGATTTTGAAAACACCATTATTATCGATCGACTAGAATTTTTAAATTCATTACAACAAGCTTCTATTTTTGTTGAAGAGCGTACAAAAGGTGTTAAGTTAGTTTTTAAAAATTCACAATTAAACATTTTCTCGCATTCTGAAAGAGGACAAGCCAAAACTCAAATTAGTACTAAAAATTTCAATAAAGAAATTGAGATTGCTTTTAATATTCATTACTTAATTTCTATTTTAGAAAAACTACAAACTAATGAAATAAACATGGTGGTTCCTGGTGGAGAAAATCAATCTTGTATGTTAAGCAGCCCTAATGATGAAACTTATCAATACGTTGTAATGCCAATGCGTATTTAAACATTGTGGCAATTATTCGAAAACTGGCCATCACCCAGTTTCGTAATCTTAATCAACAATACATTGAACCAGGTGAGCGGTTAAATCTTTTTATTGCTAATAATGCACAAGGTAAAACTAGCTTAATTGAGGCAATTTATTATTTAGGTCATAATCGATCTTTTAAAACAAAATCTTTAAAAGAGTTAATTCAACTACAACACCAACAATTTCAATTAGATGCTAAGGTTGACGAATCCCGCATTAAATTAGAAAAATCCAAACAAAAGACTCAAATAAATATTGATCAAATTCGACTAAAAAATAGTAGTGAATTATCTAAAGTTCTACCTATTCAAATTATCACCCCTGATAAAGGATTTATTGTTAATGGCACCCCAAAAAACAAACGATCTTATTTAGATTGGGGAGTGTTTCACGTGGAACCAAGTTTTTTATTAAACTATAAAAACTATAATAAAGCGTTAAAAAATATTAATACTTTATTGTCACAACAAAAAAATCAAGAATTAGATTACTGGTTTTTAGAGATTTCGAAACTTTCGGCTGACATTAGTCAATCAAGAAATAAATATATTGAACAGTTAAAAAATACAAATTCAAATGAATTGATAGAGGGGTTATCAAGTTTATTTAATGCTATAGAGTTTTTTAACTATAAATTTAAATCTGGTTGGCCAAAAGAGGTTAATGAATTTGATCATAATAGTGTGTATCAATATTTGATCAAAAATAAGGATTTTTTATTAAAATCAAAATATTTAAATTACGGTTCCCATAAAGCCAGTCTTAATTTCTTTTTAAACAAAAAAGAGGAATGTTTTCTATCACGAGGAGAACAGAAAACCTTGTCAATTGTTTTTTGGTTAACACAAGTATCGTTGATGGTTAAAAATAACATTTTTCCTATTGTCTTAATTGATGACCTATCATCAGAATTAGATACAACCAAAATAAAAACAATTTTGCATTTTTTAAATCATTTAAAAATTCAAACTTTTATGACTGATATTGGTAAAGATTTGTCTTTTATTAAAGATGAAAATCCAGTTATTTTTATAATAAATAACGGTATTATTAAACGCCAATAAAACTGGTTGTTATTCTCTTGTATATTGCTTTAAAGGCCTTAATAACAATAAAACATAGACAGACAAAGGGGGTTTAAAAAAAGCTGTATGACAGCCTGTATTTCTATTGCTCATGGTATAATAATTTTATTTTTTTCAAGCACTTATGTCTGAAGAACAATCGCAAGAATATCAAGCTTCTAATATTAAAGTTTTAAAAGGTTTGGACGCTGTGAGAAAGCGACCAGGTATGTATATTGGTGATACTGATGATGGTACTGGATTACATCATATGGTATTTGAAGTGGTTGATAATGCTATTGATGAAGCGTTAGCAGGACACTGTTCTAAAATTAATATTATTATTCATGAAGATCAATCTGTCTCTGTTACAGATGATGGTCGTGGTGTTCCTGTTGATATTCACCCTGAAGAAGGGGTTTCTGCTGCTGAAGTTATTATGACCGTACTTCATGCTGGTGGTAAATTTGATGATAACTCTTATAAAGTCTCCGGTGGTTTGCACGGTGTTGGTGTATCTGTTGTTAATGCGCTAAGTGAATGGGTTAAATTAACCGTTTATCGTCATGGAGAAATTCATGAACAAAGCTATACATTGGGTGTGCCAGATGAGCCAATGAAGGTAACTGGAAAAACCGATGCTACTGGCACCAAGATTCATTTTAAACCCTCACACGACGTATTTGCTATTACTGAATTTAAGTATGAAACTTTAGCAAACAGAGTTCGTGAGCTATCTTTTTTAAATTCAGGCGTCCATATTGAAATTGAAGAATCGGCAACTGACAATAAAGATGTTTTTGAATTTGAGGGTGGTATAAGAGCTTTTGTTGAACATTTAAATAAAGCTAAGACACCAATTCATTCTGATATTATTTCAATTTCTGCTGAACGAGATGATATTACTATTGATGTCGCTTTACAGTGGTCAGATGCTTACCAAGAAAGTATTTATTGTTTTACTAATAATATTCCACAACGTGATGGCGGATCTCATTTAGCAGGTTTTAGAGGTGCGTTAACCAGAACACTTAATAATTATATTGATAATTCTGGCATGGCTAAAAAAGAAAAAGTCACTATTACTGGTGAGGACACACGCGAAGGTTTAACTGCGATTGTTTCTGTTAAAGTTCCAGATCCAAAATTCTCTTCCCAAACAAAAGATAAATTAGTTTCCTCAGAAGTTCGTGCACCAGTTGAGTCAGCACTTAATGAAAAGCTGGGAGATTACTTGTTGGAAAACCCCAATGAAGCGAAAATTATTGTTGGAAAAATTTTAGACGCTTCGAGAGCTCGTAATGCAGCGCGAAAAGCTAGAGAAATGACCAGACGTAAGGGTGTGCTTGATATCGCCGGTTTACCGGGAAAATTGAGCGATTGTCAAACTAAAGACCCTGCTGAAAGTGAAATTTTCCTTGTAGAGGGTGATTCTGCTGGTGGATCAGCTAAGCAAGGCCGTGATCGCCGCACCCAGGCTATCCTTCCTTTAAAAGGTAAAATTTTAAATGTTGAGAAAGCTCGTTTTGAAAAAATGCTATCTTCTGCTGAAGTTGGCACTTTAATTACTGCACTTGGGTGTGGTATCGGTAAAGAAGAGTACAACATTGAAAAACTTCGTTACCACAAAATTGTCATCATGACTGATGCTGATGTTGATGGCGCACATATTCGAACATTGTTACTTACCTTTTTTTATCGTTATTTGCCAGAGTTAATTGAAAAGGGATATTTATATATTGCTCAGCCACCACTTTATAAAATTAAAAAAGGCAAACAAGAACGCTACTTAAAAGATGATCAAGAATTAAATGATTATTTATTGCAAGAAGCGGTTAACGATGCTAACTTATTCTTTAGTGCTGAGGCACCAGCAATATCTGGAATTGCACTTGAATTAGCTGTTAAAGACTACTACAAAATAATTACAATTATTGGTAAGTTATCCAAGCATTATCATCCTGATTTGTTAAAAGCGATTGCCAGCTCTACGGCAGTTGAAAATTTATCAGATGAGCAGTCAATGAATAGTTGGTGTGAATTGGTTACCAATAAGTTAAATCAAGATTTGACACCCGCTCAAAAACACAACGTTGTTTATGTTCAGGGCGAAGTTAAACATACTTTGTGTGTTTATGGTGTCGATACAGACCAAACAACACTTGGTCAGGCATTTTTCGATTCAGTAGATTATCAAACAATCAAGGTGTTTTCTAATAAAATTGAAAGCGCTATTGATACACAATCTTATGTAGAAAAGAAAACTAAACAAATCCAAGTTAATAACTTTGGTGAAGTGGTTAATTTTTTAATCGAAGATGCTAAAAAAGGACAAAGCTTCCAACGCTATAAAGGTTTGGGAGAAATGAATCCAGAACAGCTCTGGGAAACCACGATGGATCCAGAGCAAAGAACCCTTCTCAAAGTTAAGATCGAAGATGCGATTGTAGCCGATGAAGTATTCTCTACCCTAATGGGTGATGAGGTTGAGCCTCGTAGAAACTTTATTGAAGACAACGCACTATCGGTAGACAACTTAGATTTTTAATATAAATAAATAAGGAGACAATATGTCTAAAAAACATCCTGTTGTTGTTGTAACTGGATCATCTGGTGCAGGAACAACATTCGTAAAACGTGCATTTGAGCACATCTTTTCACGTGAAAAAATCAACTCATTAATTGTTGAAGGTGATAGCTTTCATATGTATGACCGTGCAGCGATGAAAGAAAATGTTCAAAAACAAGAATCTCTAGGAAATAACTTCTTTTCTCATTTTGGTCCAGATGCTAACTTATTTGACAAAATTGAGGAAACGTTTAAAGATTATGGCGAGACTGGTCAATGTGACCGTCGTTATTATTTGCATTCCAATGAAGAGGCTGCTGAGCACAACGCTCGCTTAAACACCGATTTAAACCCTGGTGAATTTACACCTTGGGAGAAAGTTGGCTCTGATACAGATGTGTTATTTTATGAAGGTCTACATGGTGCTGTTGTAACTGATGATATTGATATGGCCCAATATGCTGATCTAAAAATTGGTGTTGTGCCAAGTGTAAATCTAGAGTGGATTCAAAAAATACACCGTGATAATGCAGAAAGAGGATACTCGGCAGAGGAAACAGTAGATACAATTTTGCGTAGAATGCCAGATTATATTAATTACATCACACCGCAATTTTCACAAACAGATATTAACTTTCAGCGTGTTGCAACGGTTGATACTTCTAACCCTTTTATTGCTCGAGACATTCCAACACCTGATGAGAGTTTTGTGGTTATTCGCTTTAAAGACCTGGACAAAACACCGGTTGATTTTACTTACTTGACTAGTATGATTACCGGTTCGTTCATGTCTAGACGCAACAGTATTGTTGTTCCAGGTGGAAAAATGAGTTTAGCAATGGATATTATTTTATATCCAATTATTAAGCAAATGATTAACAAGTAAAGTTTTTTCTTGATCTTGAAAAACCCTTGCCACTTTATAGTGGTTAGGGTTTTTTAACATTTAGACCTTAGATAATATATATTTTATGAATACAACAAACTCTCCCGCAACACCAACATTTTATCAATTTTTTATTTATTGGTTAAGGTTGGGTTTTGTAAGTTTTGGTGGCCCTGCGGGCCAAATATCAATGATGCATTACGAGTTGGTTGAAAAGCGGCGCTGGATTTCAGAACATCGATTTTTGCATGCGCTTAACTATACAATGGTATTGCCCGGCCCTGAAGCTCAGCAATTGGCAACCTATATTGGTTGGTTAATGTTTGGTGTTAGAGGAGGTGTTGTTGCAGGTGTTTTATTTGTATTACCTTCATTGTTTATCTTAACCGCCTTAACCTGGATTTATTTAACCTATGGATCGGTTAGTGAAGTAGAGGGTGTTTTGTACGGTATTAAACCAGCAGTTACTGCAATTGTATTGTTTGCCGCTTATCGTATTGGCTCAAAAGCATTATCTAATTCTGTTTTAAAGGTTTTAGCTGTTCTTGCGTTTGTTGCAATATTTGCGCTTAATATTCCCTTCCCTTATATTGTTTTAATGGCAGCTGGTATTGGATATGTTGGCGCTAAATTAACACCCGATACTTTTGTTATGGGTGTTCATCATGGTGATAGTGCAACAGCCTATGGACCTGCATTGATCGATGACAACACCCCCATTCCAGAGCATGCAAAGTTTAAATGGTCAAGAGTAGTTGGTTTTGCAGTGATTGGTGTTGTATTGGGTTTTGCAGTAATGAGCCTGTTAGATAACAAAACATTGCAAGACATGGCTGAGTTTTTCACCAAAGCGGCGTTGGTTACATTTGGTGGTGCTTATGCGGTTTTGCCTTATATTTATCAAGGTGGTGTTGATCAATATCAATGGTTAACAGCAACACAGATGATGGACGGTTTGGCATTGGGTGAATCCACACCCGGACCTCTGATTATGGTGGTGGCTTTTGTTGGTTTTGTTGGTGCAACAGTTAAAGAGGTTTTTGGTCCAGACGCTATATTGATGTCAGGTTTTGTTGGTGCTTCAGTGGCTACATTTTTTACTTTCTTACCTTCATTTTTATTTATATTTTTAGGCGGTCCTGGTGTTGAAGCTACTAGAGGCGATCTGAAGTTTAGCGCGCCCCTTTCCGCAGTTACAGCTGCAGTGGTCGGTGTAATTGTTAATCTGGCTGTATTTTTTGCTTTAGCAACTTGGGTTCAAAATAGCCAGATTGATTGGATATCTGTTGCTATTACTATCGCTGCCTTCATAGCACTGTTTCGCTTCAAAATTGGCATCATGAGTGTTATAACTGCTAGTGCAACTGTAGGTCTGGCTTTGTCATTTGTTTAGTATAAATAGACTATTTGACAACGATATTGACTAGTTTATTTGGCACAACGATGACTTTTACCACGTTTTTGTCTGTGGTAAATTTAGCAACATTTTCATCTGCCAAAGCTTGAGTTTCGACAGTTGCTTTGTCTGTGTTAGCAGTAAGCATCAGTTTAGCACGCAATTTACCATTTACTTGAACAATTATTTGCACTTCATCTTGTTCCAGAGCTGATTCATCAACAGTGGGCCAGGGTTCGTTAATAATTGCCTCAGTATTGCCCAATTCCTGCCAAAGGTAATGACAAAGATGGGGTGCAATTGGGCTTAGTGTCTTAAGTAGGATGTTGATGGACTCTTGACGAGCGGCCATCGAGCTTTCACTGATATCTTTAAATTTTGACAGCGTGTTACTAAGTTCCATTAATGCAGCAATAACCGTATTAAACAAATGTCTACGATCCATGTCATCAGTAATCTTGCTCAGAGTTTGATGAGTTTTATAACGCAAATCTTTTTGTTCTTTGTTTAGATTGTCTAATGAGCCAATTGTGTTGTTTTTACAATCCTCAATAAAACTATTAACCAAACGATAAACTTTATTAATAAAACGGTGTGAACCCTCAAGACCAGAATCACTCCACTCTAAGTCCTGAGTAGGCGGTGCGGCAAATAGAATAAATAAGCGTACTGTGTCAGCACCATATTTTTCAATCATTTCAGCAGGGTCAACTGTATTGCCTTTTGACTTACTCATTTTGGCACCATCTTTAAGCACCATGCCTTGAGTTAATAGATTGTTAAATGGCTCATCATTGGTTACTAGACCTTCATCACGTAATAACTTATTGAAAAATCTAGCATAAAGTAAATGCAGGATTGCATGCTCAATGCCGCCAATATATTGGTCTACACCACCTTTTAGCCAGTAGTCTGCACGCTCATCAAGCATAGCGTTATCATTGTCTTTACAAGCGTAGCGTGCAAAATACCATGATGATTCAAAGAAGGTGTCAAAGGTGTCAGTTTCTCGCTCAGCTTTGCCACCACAGGAAGGGCAAGTGGTTTCATAAAATTCTGGCATTTTTTTAATGGGCGACCCTACACCATCAAAGGCTACTTCTTCTGGTAGGGTAACTGGTAAATCTTGCTCTGGTACAGCCACCGAGCCACAACTTTTACAATTAACAATAGGGATTGGACAACCCCAGTAGCGTTGCCTAGACACACCCCAATCACGCAAACGATAGTTTGTTTGTTTTTCGCCTAGATTTGAAGATTGTAATTTCGCTGCAATTGCCTCAAAAGCTTGTTCAAAATTAAGGTCGTTGAATTCTGCTGAATTACATAAAACACCTTTATCAGTAAAAGCATTTTGTGAAATATCGTGCCCACCCTGTGTGGGCTTTATTACCTCTAGCATGGGTATAGAGTATTTTTTTGCAAATTCATAATCACGCTGATCATGAGCAGGAACACTCATTACAGCACCTGTGCCGTAGCCCATTAACACAAAGTTTGCAATCCAGATTTGAACTTCTTTACCGGTAATTGGATGGATGCAGGTTAACCCTGAATCAACCCCTTTTTTCTCCATAGTTTCCATGGCCGCTTCTGAAGTTTCCATGGTTTTGCATTCGTCAATAAAAGCCTGTACTTCGCCGTTATCTTTACCTGCTTCTAAAGCTAGGGGATGTTCACTAGCAATAGCAAGATAAGTGACACCCATTAATGTATCAGGTCTTGTGGTATAGACTTTTAAAGTATCAGCATCTTGCCTATCAAAGTTTATTTCTAAACCGACAGACTTTCCAATCCAGTTTTTTTGCATGGTCTTAACTGCATCTGGCCAGCCTTTAAGCGTGTCTAGGGATTCTAGTAATTCATCAGCATAATCAGTGATACGCATAAACCATTGGGAGATTTCTTTTTTCTCAATAAGTGCATCTGAACGCCAACCGCGTCCATCAATAACTTGCTCATTGGCCAACACTGTTTGATCAACCGGATCCCAATTTACAACAGCATTTTTCTTATAAACCAAACCCTTTTCAAATAATTTAACAAATAGCCATTGCTCCCATTTGTAATATTTTGGATGACAAGTTGCCACTTCACGCGACCAGTCATAACCAAAGCCAAGCTGAGAAAGCTGGTCACGCATGTAGTCGATATTTTCGTAAGTCCATTTGGCGGGTGGAACTTTATTTTTGAGTGCGGCGTTTTCAGCGGGCAAACCAAATGCATCCCAGCCAATTGGCTGCATAACGTTTTTTCCCTGCATTTTTTGAAAGCGAGAAATAACATCACCGATTGAATAATTACGCACATGTCCCATATGTAGTCGTCCTGACGGATAAGGGAACATGCTTAAACAGTAGTATTTTTCCTTTGAAGCATCTTCAACCACCTCAAAAGATTTATGCTTTTTCCAATATTGCTGAGCTTCAAGCTCAATCTCCTGAGCGTTATATTCTGAATTTATCATTTTGTTTTTATTGACTGCCGATGTCACATTGTGAGATGGCTGAATTAAGCTGTAACGTACCAATAAGATCGTTAATGCTGTTGAGGTTATGATCGATTAGATACTGACTAATGCCATCGTTGATTTTGTGGCACACAAGAGGATCGTAAAATAACGCCGTTCCTATGCCAACAGTGGCAGCACCAGCAATAATAAATTCGATCGCATCGTTAGCAGTCATAATACCGCCCTGGCCAATAATTGGAACATTGTGGTGCTTACTAACTTGATACACTTGATGCACTTTTAGTAAGGCCACAGGCTTGATAGCAGGACCCGATAGTCCGCCTTGGTTGTTACCAATAATGGGGCGCCTGGTGCTTGTATCAATTGACATACCCATTAGGGTGTTAATAACCGCTAAGCCGTCTGTACCACCATCAATACAGCGCTGCGCACTAAGAGCAATGTCAGTTTGATTAGGGGATAGTTTGGTGATTAGGGGTTTGGAGGTGTTTTTACGACAAATTTCAACCACTCGGTAGGACATGTCTGGGTCATTACCAAAGGCAACACCACCCTCTTTTACATTAGGGCATGAGATGTTAATTTCGATGGCATCAATATCAGAATCATCGAAACGTTTGGCAATTTCCCCGTATTCTTCAACAGAAGACCCTGAGATATTAATAATAAATCGGGTTTGTGTTTTATCTAGAGTCGGCATAATGTCATTAATCACAACATCAGTGCCCGGATTTTGCAATCCTATGGCGTTAATCATGCCTTCAGGGGTTTCGGTGACACGACTAGGGATGTTGCCAAGACGAGGCTCTAGTGTTGTTCCTTTAAGGCAAATAGCACCAACATCTGCATTGGAAAAGCCTTCGATTCGAGTGTATTCCTCGCCAAAGCCGACACAGCCAGATAGAAGGACAATTGGGGAGTCTAGTTCTAGAGAGCAGAACTGAGTTTTTAAGTTATTATGCATACGCAGTATTATACATTTTTGCTGTTAAAATTAGGGATTATGAAAGGCTTGTTTATTAGTGGTAGTGGGACCGATGTTGGCAAAACGTTTATTGCTCAACGTCTCGTACGTTTATTGGCTAAATCAAAATCAGTTTCTGTTAGAAAGCCTGTTGAAAGTGATTGTCATATTGTTAATGGTGAGTTGGTTACCAAGGATGCACTTAAATTATTAAAGGCGAGCAATGTTGATGATCATATTGACACAGTATGTCCTTTTAAGTTTTATCATTGTAGCAGTGCTGAGAGCGCTAGTAAAGCGGAAAACACCCCGCTATCTCTTGACCATTTAATAGATGCATGCTCAAGTGAAACATTTGTTGTGATTGAAGGTGCGGGTGGTTTGCTATCGCCACTGGCAGAAAATACTTTGAATATTGATTTAGCTAAATCATTAAATTTGCCGCTGGTTATTGTAGTTAAAGACGAACTAGGGGCGGTTAACCAGGCGTTATTAACAATTAAAGTGGCCAGGCAGTACCAGTTGGAGATTGGCTGTCTAATCTTAAATCAAATTGAGGCTAATACGCTTGATAATGCAAACGCTATTAGACATTATGGTGATTGCGAAGTTGTACTTTATAATGGCGTCATGAATGACAAATTTGAGCAACAATTGGAAAAAATATTAGATCTGGTTTAAGCTAATCAAGTAGTGTTAACCCGGGCTTTTGTTTGTCTTCAGACTCTGGATCTTGAGGTTCAAACTGCATGCCTTCACCATTCTCACCAGCATAAATGCTGAGAATGGCATGACTTGGTATATAAACATCCATTGACTGACCTGAGAATCGAGCCTTAAAGCTTATATGATTGTCACCCAAAACAAGAGACTGAGTTGCTGAGCTGGTGATGTTCAAAACAATTTTATCCTGTTGAATAAATTGCTTGGGTACAACAACAGCTGAATGCCTGCAGTCAACTAAAATATGGGCAGTTAAGCCTGAGTCTTCCATCCATTGATAGTAGGCCCTAATTAAATAAGGCGTGACAGGAGTCATGAAAAGGCTTTTAGTTGTACTCTTTTTCGCAATCTGTTAGGCATTCTTTAAAAGAATCTCTTGCAAATAGTCTCTTGGCGTAGTCTGTAACAGCCTTGCCAGGTGCGCCTAAATCGATATCTAGTTTTTTTAGTCGCCATAATAGCGCCGCTAAACAAGCGTCAACAATTGTCATTTCGTCACTTTTAAAGTATGGCTTGTAGGCAAATAAAGGTACCAATTCAATTAAGTTGCTTTTTAGAATTTTGCGCGCTTCGTCTGCTTCTTTTTTGCTACCTGTTTCGATAGTTTCAGCTAGTTCAAACCAACAACCTGCAGAGCGTGTAAACCTAAAGATCATTAATCTTTTTTCTGATTTTTCAATTGGATCAACTGGCAATAATGGTGGGAACGGGAACCTTTCATCTAGGTATTCCATAATAACAGATAGGTCATATAGAACAATGCCACGGTCAAATAGCGTAGGTAGAGACTGACAAGGGTTTAGCTCTAAGATTTCTTCCGGCATTTCGTCAATTTTAAGGTTGAACACATCTCTTTCAATGTTTTTTTCAGCCATAATAAAGCGCACTACATGTGATTCAATCTCTTGCGGAGAAGAGTATAGCGTCGTTGAAGATGGGTTAGGTTTTGTTAACATGGGTTTCTACCTCTTTAAAATCAAAAAAACAGCAGCCCTTATTTTAAGGGATGCTGTTGTATATTATAAGTGCGGACGATTTAGCTAGTCTTTTGCACGCCATTTGCCATACTTAACATCTTTCCAGTATTCTTTTTTCAGTAGGTAAGAAAGAATAAATAAGATGAATAAGAAGCCTAAGACTTTTACACCAATCTCGTATCTAATTAGTTTTACGGGTTCTGATACATAATCCAAGAAGTTAGTAATATCTCTTACTTCTTGATTGAAGTCTTGTTCTGACTTGTCTTGTTTAGATTGCCACAAAACATCAGGCATAGATGCGTTTTCTAATACGTGGTTATTCACACCATATGGGCGTGTATCGTCCGCATAAAATCCTTTTAAGTAGGTATAAATCCAGTCTGTGCCTCTTGCTCTAGCGGTAAGGGATAAGTCAGGTGGTGTCGTACCAAACCATTCTTTCGCACCTTTGTCAGGCATGGATGAAAATATTGTACTACCTGTTTTTTCAGCATTAAACATTAGATTTTTAGCCATATCAGCCTCATCAATGTTAAGGTCTTTAGCAATACGATTGTAGCGCATTAACTCAATTGAATGACAGCCAGAGCAGTAATTCATAAATGATTGTGCGCCACGTTGTAGCGAGGCTTCATCAGTAATATCAGTATTAGCATGATCCAAATGAACACCAGCACCAGAGGCAGCAGCATTGAAAGAGATAACCATTGCTGCCACAGCTGACAGTGTTGTATTAAGTAATGTTTTCATATTAATGCTCCGTCGTTCTTTCGGGTACTGGCTTAGTCTTTCCTACTGAGGTAAACCAAGGCATTAGAATAAAAAATGCAAAGTAAAGCGCTGTAAAGACTTGAGCCATTAAGCTGTATAGCGGTGTTACTGCTTGCATGCCCAACCAACCCAATACGATAAACGTAATTACAAAGATAGTTAATGCAACTTTATAAGGCCATGAACGGTATCTAATTGACTTAACTTTAGAACGATCTAACCACGGTAGAGCAATTAAGATTAATAGCGCTGCAAACATAGCTAGCACACCTGGTAATTGCGACCCAAACATTGGTGGAATGGCTCTCAATACTGAATAGAACGGTGTTAAGTACCATAGTGGCGCAATGTGGTCAGGGGTTTTAAGTGGGTTGGCTTCAACAAAGTTTGGAGCCTCCAAAAAGTAGCCGCCTAACGCAGGTGCAAAAAATACAATTGAAGTAAAAATCATTAAAAAGACAACCACGCCTACAATGTCTTTAACACTATAGTATGGGTGGAACGGGATGCCGTCTTTAGGAATTCCATTTTTATCTTTGTTTTGTTTGATTTCCACACCATCTGGATTGTTAGAGCCAACTGTGTGTAATGCAACAATGTGTAAAAATACCAAAATAACCAGAATAAGTGGAATGGCAATAACATGTAATGAGAAGAAGCGGTTTAATACTGGATCGCCTACAGCGTAGTCACCTAAGATAAACTCTAAGATTAGCTCGCCTACAATTGGGAATGAGCCAAATAGGTTGATAATAACCTTAGCGCCCCAGTAAGACATTTGACCCCATGGTAGTACGTAACCCATGAATGCTTCAGCCATTAGCGCAATGTAGAGCACCATACCAAGAATCCAAATCAGCTCTCGTGGTGCTTTGTATGAGCCGTAAAGTAGTCCTCGATACATGTGCAGGTATATGACCACAAAGAACGCAGAAGCGCCTGTTGAATGGATGTAGCGAATCAGCCAGCCCCAGTCAACATCACGCATGATGTACTCAACTGAGTTAAATGCTAAAGCTGCATCTGGTTTAAAGTGCATGGTTAAAAAGATACCGGTCAGAATTTGAATGACCAAAACCAATATTGCTAAAGAGCCGAAAAAATACCAGAAATTAAAATTTCTAGGGGTGTAGTACTCTGCTAAATGTTCATTCCAAACTTTAGTCAGTGGAAATCTTTGATCGATCCAGTTTTTATTGTTATCCATCCTGTGCTCCTATTATGCTTTTGGGTCAATGCCGATTCTGATTAATGAATCGTTGACAAAATGATATGGCGGAATAACCAAGTTGGTTGGTGCTGGAACGCCTTTAAATACTCTACCAGACAGATCGAACTTAGAGCCATGACAAGGACAGTAGAAGCCACCTTTCCATTCGTCACCACCTAGATCAGCTGCACCCACTTCAGGGCGGTATGTTGGTGAACAGCCTAAGTGGGTACAAATACCAATAATAACAGCAACTTCAGGATTGATTGAACGATGAGCATTTTTAGCATAAACAGGCTGTTGATCTTCTGAATTATCTGGATCAACTAGGACGTCATCTTGAGCTGAAAGGTTGGCCAATGCTGTTTTATCACGTTTGAAAATCCAAACAGGTTTTTTACGCCACAAGACGCGAACAAGCTGACCTTCTTCTAGTTTTGTAATGTCAACATCAACGGGCGCTCCAGCTGCCTTTGCACGTGCTGAAGGCATCCATGATGATAAAAATGGTACCAATACAAAACCAACGCCAACAGCGCCAACAACGCTTGTGGCGCCAGTCAAAAAGCGTCTTTTCTTTAAGTCTATTTCTTGTTCTGACATAAGATTACAGTCCTTTGTTCTTTATTTTAAATGTGTATAGATTAAATCTACACTGAAAAGCTTGATAATTATACTGCAATATTAACATTGCATGATAAACAATTGGCGCGTTATTGACTGTTGGAGACTTTTATGCTGATGCAATCTATTTTCTCCGTTAATGGGATGGACTGTAATAGTAAAATTAATTCGTTAAGTTGTTGTTTTGCCCTAAAGGCAACGGCTGGATTGCTGGTGATCAGGGTTGCTGTGCTTTCTTTAATTAGGCAAAGTTGTAAAGTTTTTAAGGTGTCTGGTAGCATTGGATTAAGTTGCGCATTAATCTCGTTATAAGTTTTGGCCTGATTGAATAGTCGACCAAGCGCCCCGCGGGGAGAGAAGGTTGAAATATTAGTTGTTGGTTTATGCGGACACATTTAATGCAATGGCTGGTTTATCTATGAGAAAATAGGATTTTTTAAAAAATAGTTCTTTATATTCTAATGAGTATTATAAATAAAATCTTATCTAAAATTGTCGGCTCTAGAAATGAGCGACTGGTTAAACAATTAAGAAAGACGGTTGACAGTATTAATGGATTAGAAGGCGATATGCAAGCTTTGAGTGACGATGAGTTGCGTGCAAAAACTCAAGAATTTAAAGATCGTTATACCGCCCAAGAATCGTTAGATGAATTATTAATTGAAGCATTTGCAGTGATGCGCGAAGCTAGTACGCGAGTATTGGGATTAAGACACCACGATGTGCAGCTTATTGGCGGCATGGTGTTAAATGATGGAAATATTGCGGAAATGGGTACAGGTGAGGGTAAGACCTTGGTTGCTACACTACCCGCCTATCTTAATGCGCTAAGTGGAAAAGGTGTTCATGTTGTGACTGTGAATGACTATCTGGCCGAACGCGACGCCCAATGGATGGGAAAAGTACTGGAGTTTTTAGGCTTAAGTGTTGGTATTGTTGCATCCAATAAGCCCCCAGAAGACAAGCAGGCGGCTTATGCATGTGACGTGGTATATGCTACTAACAACGAATTGGGCTTTGACTATTTACGTGACAACATGGCTTTTACCACTGATCAGAAAGTGCAGCGAGAGCTAAATTTTGCCATTGTTGACGAGGTGGATTCAATTTTAATTGATGAGGCTAGAACACCATTGATTATTTCCGGCCCTGCAGCAGACTATGCTGAAGTGTACAAAGCTATTAACCACATGATTCCTAATTTCTCCAAACAGACTGAGAGTGGTGAAGGCAAGGAAATTGTTGTGGAGGTAGCGGGAGACTACACAGTTGACGAGAAACACAAGCAGGTATTTTTAACTGACGATGGCCATTCAAAAGCAGAAAACTTATTGATTGATGCAGGCGCACTTCCCGAAGGTGCAAGCCTTTATGATGCGAGCAACATCTTATTAATGCAGCATATCAACTCTGCCCTTAGGGCGCACATCTTATTTCAAAAAGATGACCATTATATTATTGATGGCGATGAGATCGTTATTGTAGATGAATTTACTGGCAGAACAATGCCAGGTCGTCGCTGGAGTGAGGGCTTGCATCAAGCTATTGAGGCCAAAGAAGGTGTGAGTATTAAGAAGGAGAACCAGACGCTCGCTTCAATCACTTTTCAGAATTATTTTAGACTGTACGGTAAGCTATCTGGCATGACGGGTACGGCAGATACCGAGGCGGTTGAGTTCCAAGATATTTACGGTTTGGAGACGGTGGTAATCCCGCCTAACAAAATTTCAGAAAGAAATGACAAGACAGATCAGATTTACCTAACGCTGGAAGAGAAGTTGGAGGCTATCGCGAATGATGTTAGCAGTTGTCAGCAAACAGGACAGCCTGTATTAGTAGGTACAAGTAGTATTGAAAATTCAGAAGCAATTTCAACTTTACTGACTAATAAAAAAATCAAGCACGAAGTGTTAAATGCAAAACAACACGAGAGAGAGGCGATTATTATTGCTAATGCAGGTGCAATGGGCGCAGTCACTATTGCAACCAATATGGCGGGCCGTGGTACTGATATTGTACTAGGTGGCAAGTTGGTGGAGGATGCAACCGAGCAACAAAGACAAAGCTGGCAGATCGAGCATGATAAGGTGATTTCTGCAGGTGGATTGCATATTGTTGGTACCGAGCGCAACGAATCTCGTCGAGTAGATAATCAGTTGCGTGGTCGATCTGGTCGTCAAGGCGACGTGGGCTCAACACGTTTTTATTTATCACTAGAAGACAACTTGATGCGTATTTTTGCTAGTGAGAAAATGGCAACAATGATGCAAAGGCTGGGTATGGAAAAAGGCGAAGCTATCGAGCATAAGATGGTTAATCGAGCTATTGAAAATGCACAGCGTAAAGTTGAGGGCATGAACTATGATGCACGTAAGAATCTGCTTGAATATGATGATGTAGCCAACGATCAGCGTAAGGTTATCTATACATTGCGTGATGAGTTAATGGATACAAGCAATGTCCAGGATCGCTTTATTGACATCAGGAAGCAGGTGATTAAAGAATTATTTGCAGGCTATATTACAGTAGAACAAGCCGAAGAAGATTGGGATGTTGAGGGTTTGCATAGCGCCTTGAAAGCTGACTATAAAGCAGATTTTCCTTTACAGCAATGGCTGGATGAGGGTGTTGATGTTGACGAGTTGGAGAGCAGGATTGTTGAAGGCTTAGGTGCAATTTGTGACTACAAAGAAGGCATAGTTGGTGCTGAATCTATGCGTGGGTTTGAAAAAGCCGTTATGCTACAGACGTTGGACCATTATTGGAAAGAGCACCTGGCCGCCATGGACTATTTGCGACAAAGTGTTAATTTGCGAGGCTATGCTCAAAAAAATCCAACGCAAGAATATAAGCGCGAGTCTTTCGCTATGTTTACTGAGCTTTTAGAGACAATTGATATTGAAGTGGTTAAGTCCTTGTCAAGTGTTACTATCAACGAAAATACCGATGCTTCTGATGTTGAGCAGCAGGATAACGAGGCGGCTGAACCTCAGCATGAGGAGCTTGGTACAACAGGTGTTGATGATCATGAGGTAGAGGAGGCAGAGCAGCAAACTTATCAACGAGAAGATGAAAAAGTTGGGCGCAACGATCCTTGCCCTTGCGGATCGGGAAAAAAATATAAAAACTGTCATGGCTGACATAAAAACTGCCCAGTATTATATTGGGCTAATGTCTGGCACCAGTCTTGATGGGGTTGATGGCGTTATTGTTGATAGTGAAACTCAGAAAATAGTTAACCAGGCCTATCTGCCCTATCCAAAGCCGCTTAAGGACAGCTTGCACCGGTTAACCCAGAGTGGGCAAACCACCCTGCAAAATTTAGCTGAGATAGATATCCAAATAGCAGAAGTTTTTGCTAACACCGCCTCTAGTTTGATGGCCAGTGCAAAGTTCAATTCTGATCAGATTATTGCTATTGGGTCTCATGGTCAAACAATCTATCACCAGGGTGGTAAATATTCGATGCAAATTGCGCATGGTGCGTTAATTGCAGAAAAAACCAATATTACTACTGTGGCAGATTTTCGCATGCAAGATGTGGCTGCCGGCGGCCAGGGTGCGCCGCTTACCCCGATGTATCACCAGCATTTGCTCAATGGAAAGTCTGGTACCGTGGTTAATTTGGGTGGCATTGCAAACTTAACCCAGCTAACAATTAGCGCAGTAGCCGGCTTTGACACTGGACCGGCAAATACGCTATTGGATAATTGGATTAAACGAAATAAATCGTTAGATTATGACCGAGATGGCCTTTGGGCGAGAAGTGGATTTATTGATCAGAATTTGCTAGAAAAAATGCTGACAGACGCCTATTTTCAAAAAAATACACCTAAAAGCACAGGGCCAGAATATTTTAATCTTGAGTGGCTGGATAAGTACCTGACTGGTAATGAAGCCGCAGAAGATGTTCAAAGAACTTTATTAGAGCTAACAGCGCTGAGTATTTCCCACTATATTGAGGTGGGTGTTGATGTGTATTTGTGTGGAGGTGGGGCGCACAATACGTTTTTGGTTGAGCGCTTAATGTATTTAAACCCAGAGAGTGATATTACAGATACAGGTTTGTTGGGTGTTCACGTGGATTATGTTGAGGCTGCGGCCTTTGCTTTTTTTGCGCAACGCACAATAGCAGGACAGACTTCAAATTTAACCGAAGTAACGGGCGCAAAACAAACGAGAATATTAGGAGCAATTTATGCAATTTAAACTACTTCAGCCAGATGACTGGCATCTGCACGTACGCTCAGGCGAGGCATTAAAATCAGTTATAGGCATGAGCGCAAAACAAATGGCTAGAGCAATCATTATGCCAAATCTAACCCCGCCAGTGACCAGCGCAGAGCAGGCACAAGCCTACCGAAATGAAATCCTTTCAGCATTGCCAGCTGATACTGAGTTTGACCCTTTAATGGTTTTGTATTTAACTAATAACACCAGCGCAAAAGACATTGAGAGTGCGTCAAAAAGCCCTTTTGTTAAAGCGGCCAAGCTCTATCCTGCAGGTGCTACAACCAACTCTGATAGTGGAGTGACTGATATTAAAAATATTTACCCAGCATTGGAAATGATGAGCAAAACAGGTATGTTGCTCCTTGTGCACGGTGAAGTGACGCACGCTAATATTGATATTTTTGATCGTGAGTCAGTATTTATTGATCAAGTCTTAGCTCAAATTGTTAAAGATTTTCCAGAGCTTAAAATTGTTTTTGAGCACATCACCACGAAAGATGCGGTGGACTTTGTTTTGCAAGGTGATAAAAATATAGCGGCCACCATTACTCCTCATCACCTACTGGCAAATCGTAATGATATGCTGGTTGGCGGTATTCGTCCGCATTATTTCTGCTTACCCATTCTTAAACGTGAGAATCCTCATCAACTAGCTTTGCTCGATGCTGCCACTAGTGGAAATCCTAAGTTTTTTTTAGGAACAGATTCAGCGCCTCATGCTAAAGATGCCAAAGAGTCTGCTTGTGGTTGTGCGGGTATTTTAAGTGCGCATTGTGCAATTGAGCTCTATGCAACGGCATTTGAGTCTCAGAACGCATTAGACAAGTTAGAGGGGTTTGCCTCAATGTATGGTCCAGATTTTTATGGACTCCCAAGAAATACACGAACAATCACACTGTCTAAGCAAGACTGGGCGGTGCCAGAAAGCTATGAGTATGCAGACTCAACAATTGTACCGTTTATGGCAGGGCAAACACTAACCTGGAAGTTGATCTAGTCTCTGATTAAAGAAATCTTCAGCTATTTTAACATCGAGTTTGATTTGTTCTTTCAACTGATCAAAAGAGTCAAATTTCTGTTCCTCTCTGATTCTTTGCCTAAAGATGACACTGGCAAATTCTCCATAAACTGTCTGGTTAAAATTAAACAAAAACACTTCCAATAAGGTATTTTCCCCGTTGACGGTAGGCCTTTTTCCAATATTGCAAACGCCGTTAAAGGTTTTACCAGACAGAAGCACCTGTACGGAAAATACACCTAATACTGGGCTAATATTGCGTTTAATGGGGATATTAATAGTTGGAAAATTAATGGTTCTACCCAGCTGCTTGCCACGGGTTATTTTCCCAGAAATAGAGAATTCTCGTCCCAACATAGCTGAGGCCAATTTAAACTGCCCTTGTGATAGAAATTCTCTAATTTTTGAGCTGCTTGCTCGATGGCCATGGCACAGGACGCTTTGAGTGTTCTCAACATTGAATGTATGTTGTTGAGCAAAGGTTTGCAGTAGCTTAAAATCCCCTGTTCGTCCTGCGCCAAATCGAAAGTCATCGCCAATTAAGCAAAATTTCATGCCAAGCTGATCGAGCAAAATTTTTTGTATAAAGTCCGCGCCACTTAATCTAGAAAATTTTTGATCAAAGGCGATAATTAGGTGAGTATCCAGACCCAGTTTTTTTAGCAGTAGCTGCTTTTGTTTAAAGCTGGTCAATGTAGCCTGCTCTCGACCGAAAAAACTTTGTGGTGTTGGCGAGAATGAAATAAGTATAGAAGGCACGTTTAAGGCTTTTGCTTTTTTAACTAAATGTGAAATAATGTGCTGATGACCAACATGAACGCCATCAAAATTACCTATAGTAATCGCACTACTTGAGAGTTTTTTGAGGTTGTGTAGTCCGCGAATAATGTTCATATGGCTATTTTAATCTATTTATTCTCTCAAACTACTATGCGTTAAAGCTGTAATCTGAGAAAGGATCTTAGACACTGGTTTTGGCATGCCTAGCGTAATTTGATTAATAGGGTAAAACTGAGCACTACTAGAAGAGCATTGAACAGCAATAGGGCGTATGTGTAGGTGATAGTGAGTGAACGTATGTTTAAAAACTGGAAGCTGTTTAATAATAATGCCGGTGCGGTCAAACTCAAGCATAGACTGATTGATAGTGTGTGGCGTGTCTTCACACTCTGTCAAACTCCACAGCCCACCCCAAATCCCTTGGCTTGGTCTTTTTTGCAAATAAACCGAGCCTTTGTTGATGAACGCCAGCATAGCAATAGAGCGAGTAGGTTTAGATTTTTTTGGCTTTGGATTGGGGTATTCTCCCTGTGTTTGCTCTATGTTTGATTTACAGAGGTTGTGAAGTGGGCAGTGTTCACAATGGGGCTTTGAGCGTTTACACATTGTAGCGCCCAAGTCCATGATTGCTTGAGTGTAGTGATCAATACGGGCATCTGGTGTGTGATATTCGGCCAAGCTCCATAACTCTTTGAGTGTTGTATGTTGAGCGTAATGACCTTTGACTTGGTGCACTCTTGATAAAACTCGCTTTACATTGCCATCTAAAATAGCATGCTTTTGCTTGAACCCAAGCGCCAATATTGCGCCTGCAGTAGATTTGCCAATACCAGGCAGAGCAAGTGCCTGCTCGAAATTTTGAGGAAACAGCCCTTGATAGTCGTGACTAATAATTTTGGCAGCTTTATGCAGGTTTCTAGCTCTTGCATAATAGCCTAACCCAGCCCATTGGGCTAAAACTGCATCTTCTGATGCATTGGCCAAGCTATTAAGTGTGGGAAAGTGGTGAGTAAAACGGTTGAAATAATCAATGACAGTATTTACCTGGGTTTGCTGAAGCATAACCTCACTAAGCCAGATATGGTAGACATTAACTTGACTTTTTCGCCCTATCTGCCAGGGTAGGTTGGTACGTCCGTGAACATCAAACCAAGTCAGTAGCTGATCAGCAAGTGGTGACAATTTCTAACAGATTGCTTTAAAACAAAACCTGACCGGTTAACACCCATTTATTGGCATAATACAAAATAAAAATTAATACCAAGCCAAAGAAATAAGTGGAGATACACTGTTTAATGGTTTTAAAATCACACTGTTTTTGGCAGTTAGATTGTAGGTTAAATAAAATAAATAACGTCCAGGCTGTTGTTAGGGCGAGCACGAGGTAATTAATAATTGAAAGTGTTTCCATACTTTTATAGGCTGTGTTTGTCTGTAGATAATGAATGAACAAAAATCATACAGAAGGGTTAATTTTTAATGGGTTTTTAGGGTCAATGCCATCCATGAAGGGTTTGTTTACATCCTCATGAGTGGTTTGGTATACGCAACCAATCCAGTTGCTAATAATTTGTCGAGTGGCATCGTGCCAGGTGTTGTCTAAGGTTTGACTAATAAGACGTTCAGGGAAATCATTAATGCCAAATTCATTTGTCAGTAGCTTAGATTTGTACTCATTCAAGATGGCTTTATTTTGTTCGCCTAGGTAGTGTGCGGGAAAAATTGGATAGTCAGCACGAGAGCCTGACAGGTATAACATAATTTCACGCTTATACTCTTTAAGTAGGCTAATAGTGTCATATTCAGGGTGCCCCTGAAAAAACACAATACGCAGCAGGTCTTCACTTACACACAAATGCGCGCCAATATCACTATCAACCAAGATTTTAACGCCAGCAGCAGTAAACTGCTGTTTGGTGATCTCATTAAAACGTGAATGTGGCACATTAAAATTGGTATTAACACCGCTCACTAGCGGGTGGCTTCGATCTGCAATTTGATGTTTAAAAACGCCCCAGCATTTTTTGCCAATTGCTTGACGTTTTTGCTGATATCTAAACTCCATCACTGCATGAGTGGCCAAACAAGAGCACAAGGTTGAGGTAACTTTATTATATGACCAGTCAATAACCGTTTTTAGCTCCTCATAAAAAGGTGCTTTTTGCAAGTCGGCTTGCTCAACATGCGCGCCAGTGATAATAAGCGCATCTAGACCCTGAGACTTTATTTCATCAAAGCTTTGATAGTGCTCACTGATGTGTTGAGTGGCTTTATCACCACGTTCAATAGAGGGTAGAGTAAATGGGTGTAGGTAGAATTGTGCAATTTGATTAGAGTGGCCAATCAGGCGGAAAAACTGGCGCTCAGTTGCTTCTAGAGCGGCATCCGGCATCATATTAAGGAGCCCAATATGTAGTTCTCGAATCACCTGGTGGTTTGCCCGGTCTTTGCTTAAGACCGTCTCCCCTTCAGATTTTAATCGTGCAAAAGAAGGGAGTGTTGAGTGGGCAATTAAAGGCATTAGGACATGGCTCCTGCAATCAACTCAAGCACTTCGCTCGCCTGGCGACACTGGTACAGGTCTTCGCTATCAATCGTATAGCCATATTGCTGAGCAATATGCTCATACTTTGGCTTACGATGTTCTAAGAGTAGCGGAAATATCCAGCGCACAAAGTCATCTGGATTAATTTGTGCGACATAAGTTAGCTGATTCTCAGCCAAGTAAACGCCTAGCTGTTCTTGTAAAAACTCAGCCTGATAGTACAAAGGCTTGGGATGTGTTTGCGCGCGCTCTATAAGGGTACCTTCATTTTTGTCACTAGCGCGAATGTAGAGAATGATAGTGCGCTCTGCCAAAGCTTGATAAACTTTTTCATCATCTAGTTCGCACAAGGAGCCACCGGCATCGTTAATAAAATTGCCCACCCCTTGTTGCTCAGCTTTAGCGATAAAATCAGGCACATCTAGCATGGTACTAGCCTCTGCTTTGTTGAACAGGGCCTGCCTATGTGTAAATTCATCAATTGGTAGTCCGCCCAGTTCAGGGTTTCCAACTTTGCCTAAAAAGGCAGAGGCGGAAGATAGATTGTCAAAAGTAATATTATTTTTAATGCTAATTGATTCGTTATCTAGCAGGGATTTTAGCCATTCATCTTGTTTGACGCGATTGATGACGTTTTCCAGGATTGGATTATTTAGATACTCAGCGCCGATACGATAGTCGCCGGAATAATGAAAATACTGATCTTCTTTGGACAGGAGTTTTGCTAAATGCGTTTTGCCCACACCAGACATGCCTAGCAAGGTTAAGCGTTTTTGTTTGCTGTTTATAAATTCGTTAGCAGAGAGTTTCATGGGTTTGATTTTAACGCCAAACTTTTAACTATAGCAAGCCATCTGCTTTAAACATTTCACGAATGCCACGAATAGCTTGACGGGTTCGATGCTCATTCTCGATTAGACCAAAACGTACATATTGATCGCCATAGTCACCAAATCCAACGCCTGGAGAGACGCCAACCTTGGCTATTTTTAGCAGTTTTTTAGTAAACTCTAATGAGCCCATAGCTTGATAAGACTCAGGAATTTTGGCCCAAACAAACATGGTGGCTTTGGGCGGCGTTACTTCCCAGCCAATACTATTTAGGCCGCCACATAGTACGTCGCGACGATCTTGGTACATGTCTGATATTTCCTGAACACAGGTTTGATCACCCTCTAGTGCTTCAATAGCAGCCACCTGGATCGGGGTAAACATACCATAATCTAGGTAAGATTTTATTTTTGCTAAAGCGCCTACTAGCGTAGGATTGCCCACCATAAACCCGACACGCCAGCCCGGCATATTATAACTTTTTGAAAGTGAGAAAAACTCCACGGCAATATCTTTAGCGCCTTTGACTTGCATAATGCTAGGCGCAACATAGCCGTCAAAGGCGATATCGGCGTAGGCTAAATCTTGTACCACCCAAATCTCATGTTCTTTAGCAATTTTTATAACCTTTTCAAAAAACTCTAGCTCAACGCACTCGGTGGTTGGGTTAGATGGATAGTT
The DNA here is from genome assembly GCF_963981275.1 of uncultured Candidatus Thioglobus sp. Classification (NCBI taxonomy): domain Bacteria; kingdom Pseudomonadati; phylum Pseudomonadota; class Gammaproteobacteria; family Pseudothioglobaceae (SeqCode); genus Candidatus Thioglobus; species uncultured Candidatus Thioglobus sp. The sequence goes on from NZ_CAXCCZ010000004.1 coordinate 28,543, forward strand.
AAGTACCAACATTTTTGGCTTTGGCCAGGTGTTTTTGATGGATCTTTCGAGCTCGGTTAGAAAGTCATCGTCTGGACCACAGGGTACATGTTGAATATCAGCACCCGCAATGACAAAGCCATATGGATGGATTGGATATGCCGGATTAGGTACCAATACGGTGTCACCTGCACCTACTACTGCCTGAGCTAAATTGGCCAGACCTTCTTTAGAACCGATAGTGACAATTGCCTCTGTTTCCGGATCGATGGTGACATCAAAACGGGTTTTATACCAGTTTGAGATCGCCTTACGTAAGCGCGGAATTCCGCGTGATGTGGAATATCTGTGCGTGTCTTTACGACGCGCCGCTTCAACTAGTTTTTCAACGATGTGATCAGGCGTTGGCTGGTCTGGATTACCCATACCAAAGTCGATAATATCTTCCCCACGCGCCCTAGCCTTTGATTTTAGCTCGTTGGTAACAGCAAAAACATAAGCAGGAAGTCGTTTAATTCTAGGAAAGTCGTCGTTCATGGTTTTTATTAATTAATTGCTAAAAGTTCAACATCGAAGACCAGAGTTGCATTTGGCGGAATAATGCCGCCTGCGCCCATTTCTCCGTAGGCCAACTGAGATGGAATGGTTAGCTTGCGTTTACCACCTACTTGCATGCCGTCAACACCCTGATCCCATCCAGGAATTACTTGGCCGACACCTAATTGAAAATTAAAAGGATCATTACGATCAACGCTTGAGTCAAACTTTTTTCCGTTTGTCAGCCATCCGGTATAGTGCATAGAAACGTGATCGCCCGCTTTACAAGCACTGCCTTCGCCTAATGTTAATTCTTCTATGATTAAGTCTGCCATAATTTTTCCTAATAAGTTAATGTAATATTGTAAGCGCTAAATTTTCTAATATTAAGCACGCCGCAATCTAGTATTAAATACTGACCCTTGATGCCTTTTAATGTACCTGAAATAACCGGTGTTTTATCAAAATTTAGGGAGCTAATTTTGCTGGGATATTCTACCACAGGGTAGTTTATCTCCAAAGCTTGATTGTCTAAAATCTGAGCGCCTGTGACTTTAATGGTATCTTGAATATGCTTAAGAAGCTCATCTTTTATTGGAATTAGATTAATGGCGCTAACCTCATTTTTGAGCATTTTTCGCCAATTAGTCTTGTCATTAACAAATTCTTTTAAAGACATCTCAAGCTCGCCAGATTTTAGTCGTGTATCTACCTCTAAAATTGGCACAGCGCTAATAGCGCCTTGATCTATCCATCTGCTGGGTATGTTGCTTTTGCGAGTAATGCCAACCTTAACACCGGAAGAATTAGCCAAATAAACAACATGAGGTGAGAAGCAATTGTTCAGGCCCCACTCTGGTTCTCGACAGCTGCCGAGATGGTAATGGCAAGTCTCGGGTTTCATAATGCATAGATCGCAGCAGGCTAGTTTTTGAGAGCAAGGGTAGCAATAGCCTTGAGAGTAGCTTTTGTTGGTTTTTTTGCCACAGTGGCCACAGTGGATAACATGGTTAAAACTTAGTGTGATTTCTTCACCCACCAAGTCATTCATATTTAACAGCCTTTGTCCAATAGGCAGTTGATATTGAGCAACCCCCTTATTAAGGTGGGCGTGCATCTTTTGGATTGAGCCGCTTAACTGCATGAGTGTTATTGCGTTAACAAATGCTGGACCTGTTGATATTTGTTGGCTGTTTTTTCAATAATATTTTGCGGCAGTTTTGGCGCTGGCGGAGTCTTATCCCAGTCTAGCGTTTCCAAATAATCACGAATAATTTGCTTGTCAAAGCTTTTTGGACTAGTGCCAACTTGATAATCTTGTGCTGACCAAAAGCGTGAAGAATCTGGCGTTAACACTTCATCCATCAGGGTTAGAGTGTTGTTTTCATCTAGACCGAATTCAAATTTAGTATCTGCAATAATAATGCCTCGTTCAAGTGCAAACTCCGCTGCAAATTGGTACAGTGCAAGGCTGGCTTGTTGGACCTGTTGTGCCATCTCTGTACCCAGGATGCTGATAGTGGTTTCAAAATCAATATTCTCATCGTGTTCGCCAACAGCAGCTTTGCTGGAGGGAGTGTAAAGAACATCTGGAAGTTTTTCTGCTAATTTAAGATTAGAAGGTAAGGCTATGCCACATATGCCACCGGTGTGTTGATAATCTTTCCAGCCTGAGCCAATGATGTAGCCACGAACAATTGCCTCAACCGCCAAAGGTTTTAGTTTTTTAACAATAATAGCGCGACCTTCAACTTGTTTAGCTTCTTGGTCACTTAGCACGCTGTTTAAGGGTTCGTGAGTTAAGTGGTTTGGAATGATGTGATTTGTTTTATCAAACCAAAAATTGGCTACAGACGTCAATACAGCGCCTTTTTTGGCAATGCCATCATCAAAAACCACATCAAAAGCACTTAAACGATCTGTGGTAACAATAAGCATTCTTTTGTCATCGATATCGTAAATATCCCTCACCTTGCCTTTTTGAATAAGAGGCAGGCTTAAATTGGTTTCAAATAGAGTTTCCACAGTAGTTTCCTTTGACGGTTGTTGCAATAAATATTAGACATATTTTAATCGATTGTCTGACTAGAAATTATGATAACTTTTGTCGTGGTAAAATAGATTATAAATTGCCATGCTGAAAAAAATACCTATTCTTATTGTGTTACTGAGCTTGAATGCGACTGCATCTCCACTCTCAGATGGCGCCCTACGTCTAATACAAATCGGCAATGAGATTGGTTCGCGTGATGTGGTACTCAGAGGGCAGTCATTGCTGTTAAAAGGCGCCTTTGACCTGAATGATTTTGACGCTATGTACGCGGCTTCAAAGCAGCTCAGACAGGGTAATGAGCTAATGGGATACAACCCCCAAGAGCAAGAGGCTAACAAAATTTTGATCAAATTGGTTCGCAGAAGTTATGATACGGCACTCTACGAGTATGCTTTGTATTTGCTTGATGGCGATCACGGCTTTATTAAAAATGAGTTTTTGGCGCTAAACCTGTTCGAAGAATCTTTCAAGACGCACGGAAATGCACAATCAGCCATGATGGCGGCCATTATTCGTAACGAGTCATTAGTGCCAGGCACTAAGAAAATAAGCCGAATTGATGAGCTTATTACTTTTGCAATCTTGAACAAGGTGGCGGGCGCCAAAGCTTACCAAGATCGTTATATTAAAAATGACTATTTGACAGACCTGACGCCTGAAAGTTGGCGCCGTTGGGTTAAGATGCAATCGTTATAGAGCAGCTAGAATTGTATTAACTTGCGCACGAAAGCTCCACAACTCTGAACGAGAAACTTTCAAGCGCTTAGGCAGCTTATAACTTAATGGGTTTTTACGCTCACCCTTAAAGCGCAACTCGTAGTGTAGATGTGCACCTGTAGATCGACCGGTTGAGCCAACATAGCCGATGACTTGCCCTTTTTTCACCGAGCCGCCTTTACGAAGATGACGAGCATATTTAGATAGATGTGCATAAACCGTGGTGTAATTGGCACCGTGTTTAATGATAATAGCCTTTCCAAGGGCGCCCTTCCAGCCTTTAAGCTTAACAACACCATCCGCAGTTGAAACAACAGGCGTTCCATGGTCAGCGGCATAATCTACAGCCCTATGTGGGCGGTAGGTTTTTAGAATAGGATGATAGCGTTTTAACTGAAACTTAGAGCTAATGCGTTTGTATTTCAGAGGTGCACTCAAAAAAGAAGAGTTGAGCGTGTAGCCATAGCGATTGTAATAACGGGTTTTGCCGCTCTTATCGGTGTGAGCAAAAGCCTCAATACGTTTATTACTCCCCTTGTAAATAATGCCAACGGGTTTTTTGGCGCCATTGGTAATAATAAAAAAACGATCGCCCTTATGCAAATCAGTGTCAAAGTCTAAATGCCACGATAGCGCCTCAACAACTGTATTGACCAGACTTAGCCCAAGCCCTGCTTTTTGCGCATCATAACCAAATGAATTGTTAATAACAATAGTGCTTACTAAAAGGGGGTCTAGGTTTTTTTTGCTCAGTTTGGGTGGATTGACAAAGCGAGTGCCAACTAACAACACCTCAAGTGATTTTTTGCTATGCGGGTAATAACTTAGCGATTTGAAGCGGCGATTGTTGTGCAAACGGAGAACAATTTTTTCGCCAATATTAAGCTGATTAAGCTGTTGATTTTTTTGATTAGCCGATAGCAAATTGACCAATAATCGGTTTGATAGACCGAGCTTTGAAAAGTATTTGCTTAGGGAGTCCCCCTGTTTAACGGTAAAGCGGTATTCACTATCCTGAGCAAAAGCAACTCTTATATTGAGTAGTAGAAAAAGCAATAGTGCACTGATTAGTAATCTACGCATAAGACTTGATAATTTTATCGGCAATGGCTCTCGCGCTTTGGTCATTATGTATTACTTCACTAAGCGTGCTTGGGTAGAAGTGTTCCGCTTCATTCAAGGTTTTTTCGATAACGGTTGAAATATCTAAAAAACTTATTCGACCTTTTAGAAAGCTGTCTACAGCAACTTCATTGGCCGCATTCATTGTGCCCATCGAGCTTCCGGACTGTTTTAGCGCCTCAAAGGCTAGGCGCAAGCAAGAGAATTTCTCAAAATCTGGCGTATAAAACTCTAGTGGGGAATTTTGTGTCAAATCTAATGACGGCACGCCTGATGCTATCCGGTTAGGATAACTCATGGCGTACGAGATGACTGAGCGCATATCGGGATTGCCAAGCTGTGATAAGGTTGAGCCGTCCTCAAAATAGACCGACGAGTGAATAATGCTTTGAGGGTGCATTACAACATCAATTTTTTCAGAGGACAAATTAAAGAGGTAGTGTGCCTCGATTACTTCTAGACCCTTGTTCATCATGGTGGCAGAATCTATTGATATTTTGCGACCCATTGACCAATTAGGATGGGCGCAAGCTTGATCTGGAGTAACGTTTACAAGTTTTTCAAGAGGTGTGTGCAAAAAAGGCCCACCACTAGCGGTGAGCTGGATTTTTTTCAAACCTGATCGACCGCCTTGCAGGCACTGAAAAATCGCACTATGCTCTGAATCAACAGGTACGAGTTCAGCCTGGTTATCTTTAACTGCCTGCATGAAAATATTACCAGCCAGTACCAAGGATTCTTTATTGGCAAGCATGATTCGTTTGCCCGCTTGGGCGGCGGCCAATGCTGAAGACATGCCGGCGGCGCCCACGATTGCTGCCATAACGTAGTCGGTTTGCGTATGAGAGGCGATTTCATCTAATGCTTTAGCACCTACCAAAACAACCGTCTTATCTTGAATTTGTTGAGTTAATTGAGCGGCAGCATTTTCATCGGTCATGACTACAAAGCTGGGTTGATATTTTTTACAAAGCTCCAGCATCTGTTGCCAGTTGGTGTGAGCGCTAATCGCAAATACATTAAATTGATCTGGATGCAGGTCAACAACTGCCAAGGTGCTTTTCCCAATTGATCCGGTGGCACCTAGTAGAGTAAGGTTTATCATATTAAGCCAAGACCCAGTAGAAAGAAGGGTGCAGCAGCCGTTAATGAATCGATACGGTCAAGAATACCGCCATGTCCTGGCAAAATATTGCCACTGTCTTTGATACCCGATGTACGTTTAAATAGACTTTCATAAAGGTCGCCTAAGACAGAAACGCTAGAAACCACTACAGCAAGTAGCAGATAGCCAGTATAAGCGTCAGAGGCAATATTCTGGTATTGTAAAAAAGCCAACATAATAATAACCGCAAGTACAATACCGCCAACAACACCCTCAATAGACTTCCCAGGGCTAACGTTTGGCGCTAGTTTGTGTTTGCCAAATGCTTTTCCAGCAAAATAAGCACCAGAATCTGCACCCCAGATTAGCAACATCAACAGGAGGAAATAGTCCCTGCTATAATCTGCGTGCAGATTTGTTAAAGCTACCCACATTGGCACTAATAGCATTACTCCGCCCATAACCCTAACAATGCCCGAGCCATACCAAGATTGAACATTATTAGGGTAGCTAATAACCCAATATAAATTTAACCCCCACCATGCAACAGATACCATTAAAACAATCTGTAAGTTTTGGGTATGCTCAGAGGCAACAACCGCGCAACCGACAATGCCAGCAGACACCAAGAGACGATAAAGTGGTTTTTCAATTTTGATAAGCTGTGCAAATTCCCAACCGCCAAGTGCAACAAACAATAAAAGTAGGTAGGAAAAATAATCAGTAGGCAGAGAGAAAATTGCCCAAATAAATAAAGGTGCCAGGATGAGTGCGGTCAAAATTCTTGGTAATAGCATTATTTTTCCTTGCGTGCGCCAAAACGGCGATCACGATGATTAAAGCTTACAATAGCTTTGTTAAGCTCAGTTTCGTCAAAATCTGGCCAGAGTGTATCGGTAAAGTAAAACTCACTGTAAGCAACGTCCCATAACAAGAAGTTGCTAATTCTAAGTTCGCCACTACTGCGAATTAGCAAGTCCACCATGGGTTCGTTTGCTAGTGACAAATAGTTTGAAAAGCTGTCAATGGTAATATCTTCAGGTTTAATGTCGCCATTGAGGGCCGCTTGGGCCGCTTGTCTGGCTGCTTGAACAATATCCCACTGGCCGCCATAGTTAGCAGCAATTACCAGTGTTAGTCCATTATTATTATCGAGCAGAGTTTGAGCTTCAGCAGCTGTTTTTTGCACATCTTCTGGGAATAGCGACAAGTCCCCAATGATTTTTAAGCGCACATTATGTTTGTTGAGTTTTTTAACTTCTTGCTTGAGAACGGTTAGAAATAATTTGAATAATAGTGACACTTCTTCAGTTGAGCGATTTTTGTTCTCACTACTAAACGCAAACAAAGTAAGGGTTTTAACACCCATGGCGCCACAAGCTTTGACCACAGTTCGTACAGCTTTAACACCTTGTTGATGACCAACAATACGCGGAAGACTGCGCCCAGATGCCCAGCGTCCGTTACCGTCCATGATGATTGCAATGTGCTTTGGGATATTCATAATAAGTCAGAATTATACCTATAGAGTCATATTTGGCCACATAACAAACTTTGAGAGGTAAAATTCATTTTTATGAGTTTAGCAAAAAGAATTATTCCTTGTTTGGATGTGCGCGATGGTCGCGTGGTTAAGGGTGTGCAGTTTGTAGACATTAAGGATGCCGGAGACCCTGTTGAGGTGGCCAAGGGCTACGATGAACAAGGCGCAGATGAAATTACCTTTTTAGATATTACCGCCTCACATGAAGGAAGAGACACCACCATTCACATGGTGGAGAGTATCGCTGAACAAGTGTTCATTCCACTAACTGTCGGTGGCGGTATTCGTAAGGCACAAGATGTACGCGCCATGTTAAATGCGGGCGCTGATAAAGTTGCAGTTAATTCGGCGGCTATTTTTGATCCAAAGCTAATTAACGAGCTTAGCAAACAATTTGGCTCACAATGTATTGTGATTGCTATTGATGCTAAAAAAGTCTCAAGCACGCCTAATAAATGGGAAATTTTTACTCATGGAGGGCGCAATCCAACCGGTATTGATGTGGTTGAGTGGGCGGTTAAAATGACTGAGGGTGAGCATGGTGCTGGAGAGGTGTTACTGACCTCTATGGATTGCGACGGTGTTAAAACTGGCTTTGACCTTGATCTTACAAAAGCGGTATCAGATGCGGTGGGCGTGCCTGTTATCGCTTCAGGTGGCGTGGGCAATTTAGAGCATCTATGCGAAGGCGTCTTAAAAGGCGGTGCCGATGCGGTTTTGGCAGCCAGTATTTTTCATTTTGGCGAATATACGGTAGAACAAGCAAAGCTAGCCATGCAAGAAAAAGGCATAGAGGTTCGACTTTAAAAGTTTAAATTCACCCCTGTAAGACATCTAAGTGTATTATTGGTTAAATTTTAAAAAAAAGGTTTTTATGAATTCCAAAAAAGAGCTGTGGGTTTTGTTAGCCTCTTTTGTGTTGCCAATTGTTTTTGGCACCGCTTTCTTCTATTTGAGCCCTGGGTCTTTCACTAAAAGCACGGTTAATTATGGCGAATTCGTTAACCCTGTTATTAGTACAGAAAATCAAGACATTGTCTTTAATGATGCCAAAAATGGAAGTCTTCAAGGGATTTGGACACTCACTTATGTGACCGATCGTTGTGAGCAGTCCTGTCAAAAAACACTTGAAGATATGAACACCATACGCATACTTACGAATGAAAATATGCGCCGAATCCAGAACCTGCTGCTAACCAGTGAGAATGTGAAAGGCATTAATCCAAAAGTGGCACTAGCTCGTGGTGGCGCTGATCTCATGCAAAAGTTAAAAAAATTCCCTAATAACCATCTATTTTTAATTGATCCCCTGGGAAATATCATGCTGCACTATAACCCTGAAGAGTTAAATATTAAGCTTGTAATCAAGGATCTACATCGTCTTTTTAAATATTCTCGTATTGGCTAATGGCTAAAAAATCTATGGTTTCAATTTCCAACTTGCTAGATCTTTGCAAACTTAAAGTGGTTGCGTTAATTCTTCTAACGGCAATTGTGGGTATGTTTTTGGCAGTTCCTGCGCCTTACTTTCCGGAATGGACGCTGGTTTTGAACGCGTCAGCCGGCATTGGTATGGCTGCCGCTTCGGCCGCTGTATTTAATCACGTGGTTGATGAAAAAATTGATATGCAAATGTCACGAACTGACCAAAGACCCTTGCCACAAGGAAAGGTTAGTCGTCATCAAGCGTTAATTTGGGGTGTGTTGTTAGGAGTGGCTGGCCTCGGTATATTGCAATTATTCGTCAACACCTTGACCATGATCTTAACCTTTGCATCATTAATTGGTTACGCAGTAATTTACACTTTGTATTTAAAACGTGCCACGCCACAAAATATTGTAATAGGAGGTGCGGCGGGTGCGGCACCTCCTGTATTAGGGTGGACGTCTATAACCGGTGGACAAAATATTGAGTTTGCACTACTCTTATTTTTGATTGTTTTTATTTGGACGCCACCGCACTTTTGGGCGCTGGCAATACACAGAGTTAAGGAGTATGAGAAGGTTAACATCCCAATGTTGCCGGTTACTCATGGTCTAGCCTACACCAGAATGCAAATTCTACTGTATACAATTTTGCTGGTGGTGGTCACAATTTTGCCTTATCTTACAGGTATGTCAGGACTGATTTATTTAGCTGCCGCTTTGATTTTAGGGGTTATTTTTCTATGGTATGCCATTAGTATTAATAGCCGGCCTAAGGATGTAAAAATTGCCTGGAATACATTCACTTACTCGATTAATTACCTAATGCTGATCTTTCTTGCTCTACTGGTAGATCATTATTGGCTTATTACTTTATAGGCTAAAAAGGGAATATTTTGAAAGGGTTGGGTCAAGTATTTAAGGCAGTAGCCTCAGCCATGATTGGTGTTGGCAAAAAAGAAAATTTAGCCAAAGACTTTGAGCGAACAGAAAAACAAGGCCCGTGGCCGTATATTGTTGTTGGTTTGGTGATGACAGCTGTTTTTATTGCAGTGGTTGTTGCCGCTGTTAAGCTTGCAATAGCTGCCTAAACATTTTAATCTAAAATTTCAATAATTAGATTTGGTGTAAAAGGTAAATCGGATGCAAGAGATGTCTAGTAAGTAGAGTAGCTGAACTCGAGATTAAAACTGATAGACTCTAAATTTTATTGTGGTCAAAAGGATTCTTTTTTGAATACTCTATGAATTAGAATAACAATGCTTAATAGTAACAATAGGGCAACCGCATTGTGCAGTACAGCTATCGTCATTGGCAGTGATAGCATGACATTTAAAATGCCCAATAATACTTGGGCGATCAACAATCCCCATACTAGCATCAGATTGTCTTTTAGGCGCGCATAGCGTCCCAATAAAACTAACAACAGGGGTATTAAAATAGTGACTACCAAGGCGCCCATGCGGTGCATCATCTGAATGGCAGCGCGCGCTTGATTCTCTAATACGCCGTACTCGTAGTTGTATTCTGAACCAATAGGACCGAAATAGAATGCTTTGGAGAAATCCATATTTGGCCACCAGGCATCTAAACAGGTTGGAAATTGGTCTCCACAAGAAAGTGCTGCGTAATTAGTGCTGGTCCAACCACCAAGGATAACTTGCACACTAAGTGCAAACAAGACAAGCAAAAGCAGATATTTGTGTCGTTTTAGAATGTGACGATCGATAAGGGTACGCCTATTTTGATTGAGATATAGCCAGACGAGTAAGGCGCTGGTAATAAAGCCACCAACAAGGTGTGTGGTGACAATACCGGGGTGAACCATTAAAGTGACTGTCCACATTCCAAAGGCGCCTTGCAGCATTACGAATAACGCGGTAAAGCTTGGGAGCACCATAGATTGAGCGTGTGGCGTTTTGCCTTTTAAAGCCAGGAGCCACAGTATAAGGATAAATAGCCCCAAAGTAGAGGCGGCGTATCGGTGGAGCATTTCTTTCCAACCTTTAGCCACCTCAAGTGGGCGCTCATAGCCTTCAATCTGAGTGCCATCAGCCATGTCAGGGACAATAATTTTCCCATAACAACCAGGCCAGTCTGGACATCCCAGGCCAGCATCGCTTAATCTGGTATAGGCGCCAAGCACAACCACTATCAAGGCGAGAATAATTGAAGATACTAGTAATTTATTGTACATAGGCTAGTTTTTTTTTGCGAAAAAAAACATCAGACCGACAACCAACCGGACTGATGTTTAGAAAGAAAGTCTGGATTAATCTATACTGCCAATCATTTCCTCATAGGCGTGCCATGTAGCATGAGCCAATACAGGAATAATAATTATAAGGCCAGAAAAGTAAGGGGTTAGCAAGCCAGCAGTTACAGCGGCACCTACGAAAACAATCCAAGGAATCATTACTAGGGCATTTTTTGAAGTCGCACTTAAGCTAGTGCTGATTGCTGTAAATGGGTCTACATCTTGATCGTGAACCATTGGGAATGCAAACCAACTAATCATAAATGTAACTAATGCTAATGATAAAGTGAAAACTGAATAGGCAATCACAAAGCCCATGTTAGTGCCATTGGCAAAGTCAGCCATAATATTTTGAATTATGCTTTGATCGGTGTTAACAATATTTAGCGCGCCAGCAGTAAATACCGTATAAATCAACGGAGAAAACACCATCCAGGCAACAGCTACTAGCATCAGCACAATTGACAAGAAGATTGAAGGGCATGACCCGTTTGATTTAATTGACGCTCCTAATACGTTACTAATAGTGGGTTTTTCCCCGTTAGAAATTTTTCTAGATACATCATAAAGGCTGATAGCAGAAATAGGTCCCAGTACTAAAATAATCATAGCAACTAGTGGTACGGCAACGTCATGTAGCGAGCTAGATTGCGCCAGGAATGTCCATAAGTTGTAAACTACCAAGGTAAACAAGCCCCCGTAAAAAACAGCCAACTTAGGGCAAGTCATAATGTCAGTAAAAGCCTTACTAATCCAGATGACTGGAGATCCTAGCCCAATACGATTGATGGTTGCCTTTTTCCCTGTGTTCTTTTGCATTCTAACTGTTTGGACTAATGCCATTTTTTCTCCCCCGTGAAATTAATACTAGCTCATTAAAACATTCATTTTCCGGCTTGTCAAGAATATTATAAAACCTTGATCTAAATAATGGATTTTTTTCTAAAAATATGTTAGAAAGTTAAAAAAATATAGTATGATTGCTTTAAATTTTTTGATCAGTTTGGCATTTTATGCAAATGATTGCTTTTATCTGGGGGGATATATGAGCAAATTATCAAGAGTTGTGGCCTCGTCTACAGCACTAATTTCTACAGCAGTATTTTCAGAATACGGCTTAAATATGACTGAAGGTGTTACGTCAGTCAGTCGAGATATTTACGGATTACACATGATGGTTTTTTGGATCTGTGTTGCAATCGCAATCATCGTATTTGGTGTCATGGCATACTCTTTGTATACGCATCGAAAATCTAAAGGATTTAAGGCCGCAAACTTTCATGAAAGCACCAAGGCTGAATTTTTATGGACCGCCATCCCAGTTATTATCTTAATAGTTATGGCGATACCAGCTTCTAAGGTATTGATTGATTTGGAGGACACCTCTAAGGCGCAGATGACCATCAAGATTACTGGCCATCAGTGGAAGTGGCAATATGACTACCCAAAAGAAGGTATTAGCTTTATTTCTAATTTGGCTAAAAGCTCAAAAAACTCGTTGAAAAGTGATACAAAACCTCAACATTATTTACTGGAAGTAGATAAGCGCTTAGTATTGCCAGTTGACACCTCTATTCGTTTTTTAATTACATCAAACGATGTCATTCATAACTGGTGGGTTGCAGAGTTTGGTGTTAAACAAGATGCCAATCCTGGTTTTATCAATGATGCTTGGGCTCAAGTTGACAAAATTGGCGTTTATCGTGGTCAGTGTGCAGAGTTGTGTGGCAAAGATCATGGCTTTATGCCTATTGTTGTTGAGGTGGTGTCCAAGGCGGATTATGCTGCATGGGTTGCCAAAGAGCAGGCGAGCGCTGCCGCCGCTGTTGCTAGTGCTACCAAAACCTGGTCTAAAGCAGAATTAATGACCAAAGGCAAGAGTGTTTATGAGGCTAATTGCGCAGGCTGTCACAAGATAGATGGCTCTGGTATACCACCAATCTTCCCAGCTATGAAGGACTCTGTTATTGCAAATGGACCGGCATTAGAACATATGAAAATTGTATTACATGGCAAGGGTGGCATGCCAACATTCAAAATGTTGGGTGATTCAGACCTAGCCTCGGTAATTACTTATGAGAGAAACGCTTTTGGTAATACTGGCAGCGTGGTTCAACCTTCAGATGTTAAGTCTGTACGTTAATTAAAGGAGAAATATTATGACAACAGTAACAGCCTCTCATGACGAACATCATCACGGACCCGAAAAAGGTTTAATGCGATGGGTTAAAACCACAAACCATAAAGACATAGGTACGCTTTACTTGTGGTTTGCCTTTGTTATGCTACTTATTGGTGGCGCCCTAGCAATGGGTATTCGTATGGAACTTCTACAGCCTGGACTACAGCTAATGGAGCCACAGTTTTTTAATCAATTGACCACCATGCACGGTTTGATTATGGTGTTTGGCGCAATTATGCCGGCATTCGTTGGTCTAGGTAATTGGCTAATTCCAATGATGGTTGGTGCACCTGATATGGCACTACCGCGTATGAACAACTGGTCTTTTTGGATTCTACCGTTCGCAGGCGGTATTTTGTTAAGCACATTCTTTATGGAAGGTGGCGCGCCAGCATTTGGCTGGACATTCTACGCACCTTTGTCAACAACATTTGCGCCCGATAGCACAGACTTCTTTATTTTTGCAGTGCACTTACTGGGATTTTCATCCATCATGGGTGCAATTAATATTATTGCCACGGTGCTTAATATGCGAGCGCCTGACATGAAGTTGATGGATATGCCGTTGTTTGTTTGGACGTGGTTAATTACTTCATTCTTACTGATTGGTGCAATGCCAGTTTTAGCCGGCGCAGTAACAATGATGCTAACGGATCGCAACTTTGGTACCGCATTTTTTGATGCAACAGGTGGCGGAGATCCGGTTATGTTCCAACATATTTTCTGGTTCTTTGGCCATCCAGAAGTATATATTATGATTCTGCCAGCGTTTGGCGTGGTGTCGCACATTATTCCAACTTTCGCGCGCAAGCCGTTATTCGGTTACTCTTCTATGGTGTACGCAACAGCGTCGATTGCTTTCTTGTCGTACATTGTATGGGCTCACCATATGTTTTTAACGGGTATGCCAGTCGCTGGTGAGTTGTACTTTATGTACGCCACCATGCTCATTGCGGTGCCCACAGGCGTTAAGGTTTTTAACTGGGTCTCAACCATGTGGCGAGGCTCAATGACATTTGAAACTCCGATGTTATGGGCGATATCATTTGTATTTTTATTCACAATTGGTGGCTTCTCAGGACTGATGCTGGGTATTGCGCCAGCCGATATTCAATATCATGATACTTATTTTGTAGTTGCACATTTTCACTATGTACTTGTAACAGGTGCATTGTGGGCAATTATTGCAGCAACATTCTACTGGTTGCCTAAATGGACTGGAAAAATGTATAACGAAGGTTTGGCGAAAGTGCACTTTTGGTGGGCGGTTATTTCAGTAAACGTTCTGTTTTTCCCTCAACATTTCTTAGGTCTTGCTGGCATGCCAAGACGAATTCCAGATTACGCACTACAATTTGCAGACTTTAACTTTATCTCGTCAATTGGTGGTTTTGCGTTTGGCGCGTCATTTATATTGTTCACCTACATTATTGTTGATTGTATTCGTAACGGTAAGCCAGCAACTGCAAGACCGTGGGAAGGCGCTAAAGGTTTGGAATGGACGTTGGCAGCTAAAGCTGAATACCATAGCTTTAACACACCACCTTCAAAAGAGCTAATTAAATCGGAGTCTCAACACTCTTAATGGATGATCGAAATAAGAATGTTATGATCACAGCAGTGGTTGTTGGCGCAATAGCAATAGGAGTGTTTGTGGCGACCATTATGTTTTATGGCTGACGACTTTCGAGCAAAAAGAAGGATAAAAACATCGTTTTGGGTGAAGTTAGTATCGACACCTATCTTAATGTTTGTTTTTGCGATGTTTGTCATGCCGCCAATTTACGATGTTTTTTGTGAAATAACGGGGTTTAATGGCACAACTGGACGAGTAGACAGTGATCAACAATACAAGGTTGAAAAAGATAGAAAGATCGAAGTTAGTTTTTTTGCGATGACCATGGGCGGTTTTCCTGTTCAATTTAGCCCCAAGGTTCATTCAATGGAGGTGATACCTGGGAAATTTTATACAACCAGTTATCTTGCAAAAAATAACACCGATCAAGTGGTTATTGGTCAAGCGGTTCCAAGTGTTGCGCCGACAGATGCTGCACTACATTTTAAGAAATTAGAATGTTTTTGCTTTAATAGACAGGTGTTTAAGCCACACGAAGAGCTTGAAATGACACTAAGATTTGTCGTGGAGCCAGAATTAGATGAGCGAATACAAGATATAAGCTTGTCATACAACTTTTTTAAACTTGATAGTTAAAAAATGAGGGAGAGAAAATGAGTGAAAAAGAATACTATATCCCAAATGGGACATATTGGCCGATTATTGGGTCTGTCGGAATTTCAACTTTACTGGTAGGCTTTGCTAACCAAATGCATGGGGCTAGCTGGGGAGCTTCAGTTATGGCGCTGGGCTTTGCAATCACTGTTTTTATGTTATTTGGATGGCTTGGCCAAGTGGTTAGTGAAAGTGTTAATGGTCAATATAATCAGCAAGTAGACAGGTCTTTTCGTTGGGGCATGAGCTGGTTTATTTTCTCAGAGGTAATGTTCTTCGCGGCCTTTTTTGGCGCCTTGTTCTATGCACGAGCATTAAGTGTTCCTTGGCTGGGTGGTGCAGATAACAATCTCTTTACACCTGAATTGTGGAATGGTTTTAGCGCAACCTGGCAGCAAATTGCCTTTACTACGCCAGGCACAACACTGCAATCAGGCACAGCCATTTCAATTCCTACCAAACTTGTCGATGCAACAGGATTGCCGGCACTAAACACAATTTTGCTGCTACTTTCAGGTGTGACACTTACCTTTTCCCATCACGCATTACGAAGCAGTAAGCGTAATCAAGTAATTGGGTGGTTAATAGCAACAATTGCACTAGGATCTGCTTTTTTAGGTTTTCAAGTTGCAGAATATGGACATGCGTATGCAGACGGACTTAAGCTAACCTCAGGTATTTACGGCTCTACTTTTTATATGCTCACCGGTTTTCACGGATTTCATGTAACACTCGGCGCCATTATGTTGACTGTTATCTTGTTTAGAGTGCAAAAAGGCCATTTTACCGCTGACAATCACTTTGCTTTTGAAGGAGTTGCGTGGTATTGGCATTTTGTGGATGTTGTTTGGCTCGGGCTATTCGTATTTGTATACTGGGTTTGAATAAGTTTATTGTTATAAGGAGTTAATATGTCAAGTGTTATTATTATTGTTATTATTGTTGGAATTTTGTTAGCACTAGGTTCTGGCTTACTAGGTCTGTTGCGTGGTGGATCTGCCGGTTCCGATAAAATGTTCCGTTCTTTAGTGATACGAGTGGCTTTATCCTTATTCTTATTTGGTGTCCTAATGTTGTCGGGCTATATGGGATGGATTGAGCCTAATGTCGTTGTCATGGATGCCACTATTGCCAAGTGATTGGAAGGATTTTCTCCCTTCCAGGTATTCTAATAGGTGTTGTTATATATGGCCTAATATCACTAGGCTTGTGGCAACTAGATCGTGCCGATGAAAAGCTGGCTATTACCAAGCAAATAGAAATAGCACAAAGCTCTCCAGCTAAGCAAACTTCCACCTCTATTGGCCTGATAAAAAAGGAATATCATAATGTTCTGTTAGCTGGACATTATGAAAAAAACCGCCAATTTATTTATGATAATCAGATAGTCAATGGCAATGCAGGCTACTACATCCTCACGCCTTTTATACTATCTGATCAGCAAGCTATTTTAATAAATCGTGGGTTTGTTCCATGGCATGGAAGACGAGATAGAATTGCTGATATCGAAATAAATCCCCAGCCTAGAGTTATTAAGGTGTCTTTAATTAAGCCGGTAGAACGAATCGAACTAGAGAAGCACGTGAAGCTCCCAGAGTTCCCTTTGCTAATTCAGTCGATTAATATGAGTCAGCTTGAAGCATTATCAGAACTTAGCTTTGTACCAATTATTGGCAGACTTGATAAGATGTCTACAGATGGATTTTTCAGACAATGGAAGCCTTTTTATGGAAGCTCAGACAAGCACCTTGGTTATGCGTTGCAGTGGTTCTTGATGGCGTTTGTTTTATTTATTATCGCTCTTAAGCTCTTAAGAAGAGGCTAGGATGTGGCTGAACATAAGGTCAACCGACTATTTAAATTTAAAAAATTGATTTATATCAAGAAACAATCGCATAATTGACGGTATCATAGCGTCTAGTGTGGAATCGCATTATAATTCCTTGCGATTTGTAAAGAAATTAAGAGTATTAACTAAAGAAAAGAGGACTATTCATGAATTTAGCAGAAAAGTATGATTTAGGCGTCGTCAAGTGGTTTACGATTATGTCGTCCATTTACTTGGTGGTGGGAACATTACTAGGTGTGTACATCGCTTCAGAGCTGGCGTTTCCGTATCTTAACGATTTGGGCACCGACCTTCCATATTTCCAATTTGGTCGTTTAAGACCGTTGCATACAAACGCGGTAGTTTTCGCATTTGGTGGATCGGCATTGATGGCTGCAGCCTTTTATATCGTACAAAGAACTAACCAGGTGCGTTTGTGGTCAAACAAGATGGCTTGGTTTACATTCTGGTCGTGGAATACGGTGATTGTACTTGCTGTTGTGACACTGCCTTTAGGCTTAACTCAGTCTAAAGAATATGCAGAACTTGAATGGCCAATTGATATTTTGATTACGTTGTCATGGGCTTCATATTTATACAACTTTATTATGACTATCCATATTCGTGATAGAAACAAAGTGCCACATGTGTATGTTGCAAACTGGTTCTTCATGGGCATGATGGTAATGGTTACTTACTTACACGTGGTTAACAATCTATCCATTCCAGTGGACTGGTTTAAGTCTTATTCAATTTTCTCTGGTGTTCAAGATGCAATGATTCAGTGGTGGTGGGGGCATAATGCAGTTGGATTCTTCTTAACAGCAGGCTTCTTGGGCATTATGTACTACTTTGTACCTAAGCAAGCAGAGCGTCCAATTTACTCATACCGTTTATCAGTAATTCACTTCTGGGCGTTAATGTTTGGTTATGTATGGTTAGGTGCTCACCATCTACAGTACACGGCGTTACCAGACTGGGCGGGCTCATTGGGTGCAACCATTTCATTGGCAATGATCATTCCATCATGGGGTGGCGCACTAAACGGAATCCTAACACTATCGGGTGCTTGGGATCGTTTACGTGAAGACTACATTTTGCGTTTCTTAATTATGTCATTAGCATTCTACGCAATGAGTACTTTCGAAGGCCCAGTAATGGCAGCGAAGAATGTGAATGCATTGTCTCACTATACTGACTGGACTGTTGGCCATGTGCACTCTGGTGCGCTAGGTTGGAATATTATGGTAGCAGCTGGTGCGTTATATCACATGATTGAAAGAATGTATAACGTCAAGCTAAACCAGAAGCTATTGGCAACACACTTCTGGATTCATACAATTGGCACAGTGACATACATTGTGGCAATGTGGGTATCTGGCATTATGCAAGGTTTGATGTGGAGAGCGTATGATGAGTACGGCACGTTGGCGTACACGTTTGCAGAGTCTGTATCTGCAATGCACCCATATTATGTAATGAGAGCATCAGGCGGTGTCTTGATCTTTATTGGTGCAATTATTATGTTAGTTAACATTGTTAGCACTATTCGCAAGTCAAGTTCAGTGCAAAGCGCTCACGCATAAAGGAGAGAGATAATGTCAAATCATAATAAAAAAGAGAGTTTACAATCAAAGCTTGAAAAGAATATTTTTGCTATGTACTTGTTTATGGCCCTAGCGGTGTCATTAGCAGGTATCGTGCAAATTGTGCCTTTGTTCACCAATCCGGAAGCGGTTAAGGATGAGGTGACACTGGCTGACGGAACAACCCAAAGCTTATTATGGCAAAGAGCTGAAGGCCAGTCATTAGACGATTGGAAGCCTGGTGATGGTGTTCGTCCTAATACCCCATTAGAGGTTGCAGGTCGTGATATCTATCAACGCGAAGGTTGTTTCTTATGCCACTCGCAAATGATTCGTCCATTTAGAGATGAAAATGAGCGTTATGGTCACTTCTCTCTAGCAGTAGAGTCTAAGTATGATCACCCATTCCAGTGGGGCTCTAAAAGAACAGGTCCTGATTTGGCACGTCTAGGTGGTAAGTATTCAGATGAATGGCATATTCTTCACTTGCGTCATCCGCAAGCGCTGGTGCCAGAATCAGTTATGCCTAAGTATAAGTTCTTAGATAAAGCTATGGTAGATGGTGACGAGATCGCCTCTCACATGAAAGGCTTATCTAAAGTAGGTGTGCCGTATACAGAGGCTGATATTGCAAGCGCTGCTAAAGCAGTTGCGGGCAAGACCGAAATGGATGCTATGGTTGCCTATTTGCAATCACTAGGCAATATGATTAAGTTTGAAGACGGTGTTACTTACCGCGAATAATGACTTTAGTCGATAAAATTGGCACTGTTACCGCAGTAATAGTATTTGTTTTATTAGCGATTGCTTATTTTTACTCTTTTAGACCTAAGAATAAGCAACAATTTGAAGACTTACGAAATTTCGTCAATGATGATGACGAACGTTAAGAGGAGAAGAAAATGAGCAAACATGAAAACCCATACCCAGGTGAGAACAATACAGGACACTTTTGGGATGATGAACAAGATTTAAGAGAGTTGAATAATCGCCCACCAAGATGGTATATGCAAGCCATGATGGTTGGTGTTGTGGCTGTTGTCATTTATTCATTCTACTACCCGAGCATCCCTTGGTTTGGTGATCACTACAAAGGGTCAGCGGGCTGGACTCAGATTACTGAAATGAATGAAAGCGTTGCAGAGCTTGAGGCTTATCGTGAAAAGAAATTTGCAGCGACTGAAAAAGCTATTGCAGAGTCCTCTTTAGAAGACATTATTCGCGATGATGAGCTTAGAACTTACGCGGTTAAAACTGCTAAAACCTTATTTGGTGATAATTGTGCAGCTTGTCATGGTGCGGCCGGACAAGGTAATGCCGGATTCCCGATTTTGGCAGATGATGATTGGCTATATGGCGGTTCACTAGCGAAAATTGAGCAGACTATTGCTAATGGCCGTAAAGGTAATATGCCAGCACGTATGCTTGGCATTACCGATGCACAAGCTGACGAACTAGCAACTTTTCTGATTGAAACTGGCAAGGGTGCCCAAGGTAATCCAAATTCTGCTTCAAAAGCGCTTTACATGAGTAAAGGTTGTATTGGTTGTCATGGCCCAACATTGGCGGGCAATCAGATGCTGGGCTCGGCAAACTTAAGTGATAGTATTTATCGCTTTAAAGCAGAAGATCAGCATGCCTCAGTTGTTCGCACTATTATTCACGGTGTTAATCAAGGGCATGATCCTCAAACACAAGATGCAGTGATGCCAGCATTTGGACACTCTAGCGTGATTGACGCAGTACAGCTTAAAAAACTGGTTGTATATGTACACCAGTTAGGTGGTGGTGTTCCTGTCGCACCGGCACCTAAAAAGGCTAGCGTGTCAAAAGATCCAAAATACACACCCGTAGCAGCAAAGAGCGATTCTTTTGCTGATGTGGTTGTGGCGGCTGAAGCTAACTATAAGAAAAACTTAGCTCAAAATGCGGCTTGGAGAGATACAGGAAAGATGATTAAAGAAGCTAAAAAAAGCAAGAATGTGGCGTTGGCAAAAAAAGCCAATGCACAAGCAGTGAATGCACTAAGACAAGCGTCTGTTGCGTTAACGGCGGGTCCAACCTTCTAAAGCAAATTTAGCGTTTTATAAATGCCTCGTTATGAGGCATTTTTTTTGTTAAATTAAAAGCTAAAATTCATCGATTTTTATTAAATAATACTAATAATAATTTGGTATAATTTGCGCTATTGCCGAAGTAGCACAGTTGGTAGTGCAACTGATTTGTAATCAGTAGGTCGCCAGTTCGAGTCCGGCCTTCGGCACCATATCTAAAACCCATAGTCTTGACTATGGGTTTTTTTCGTTTTGGATCTTAATTATTGGCTATATATTAAGTTATTAACTTAATTTAGAATAATTATTTCAATCTCTTGATCTGCGTCAATTTTTTTATTGGAGCACTTATATAAACTTGACACTGGAACTCGGGTAATAACCATAATACATTTATGGCTATTATCTATTGACCATATTTGTTTAATAAAAAGGAGGCTAGTATGTCACAAGCATTTACAAAGTCCATGGCCCGTAATATCTTTTACGGTGGATCCATGTTCTTTTTCTTATTGCTTTTGGTGTTAACGTTCGATACGGTGGAGTCATTGCCAAAAACGGACAACAGGGAAAATTTGACTGAACAAGTCGCTAAAGGAAAGCATGTTTGGGAAAACAATAACTGTATTGGTTGTCACACCCTAATGGGTGAAGGCGCTTACTTTGCACCAGAGCTTGGTAATGTTTATAAGCGCATGGGAAACAGCAAAGAAGCAATTATTGCATTTATCAAGTATAGGCCAAAGAACGGCATACCTGGAAGACGCAGCATGCCACAATTTAACTTAACAGATGATGAGCTTGATGCAGTTGCAGAATTCTTGAAATACGTTTCAGAAATTAACAACCAAAATTGGCCACCTAACATACAAGGATAAGGAGATTTAATATGAAATATACTTCTCAAATGGTTGCAAAGCCATACTTCATTGCCGCAATTGCACTGTTCGTAGGGCAGATTTTGTTTGGCGTTATTATGGGCATGCAGTATGTCGTTGGTGACTTCCTTTTTCCGGAAATCCCTTTTAATGTAGCACGTATGGTGCATACCAATCTTCTGATTGTATGGTTACTATTCGGCTTTATGGGCGCCGCTTACTATATGGTGCCTGACGAAGCTGAAACAGAATTACACAGTCCGCTATTGGCTAAAGTGATGTTTTGGATTTTCTTAGCAGCTGGCGTTGTAACAATTTTAGGATACCTATTGGTACCTTATGCAACTCTTGCAGAGATCACCATGAACGACCTTCTGCCAACAATGGGACGTGAGTTCCTAGAGCAGCCTACCATTATTAAAATTGGTATTGTGGTTGTTGCCTTGGCATTCTTGTTTAATATTGGTATGACAATTCTCAAGGGTAGAAAGACGGTGATCAATCTAGTACTAATGATTGGATTGGTAGGCCTGGCAGTGTTCTTCCTTTTTGCTTTTTATAATCCTGACAACATCGTGCTTGATAAAATGTTCTGGTGGTTTGTTGTTCACTTGTGGGTTGAAGGTGTTTGGGAGCTTATCCTAGGTTCGTTGTTGGCTTACGTGCTAATTAAGACAACAGGCGTAGATCGTGAAGTTATCGAGAAATGGCTGTATGTAATTATTGCCATGGCGTTAATTACTGGGCTAATCGGCACAGGACACCACTTCTTCTGGATCGGTACACCGGGCTACTGGCAGTGGTGGGGTTCAATCTTCTCAGCACTAGAGCCTATTCCATTCTTCATGATGACAATTTTCGCTTTCAATATGGTGAACAAGCGTCGTCGTCAGCATCCTAATAAGGCTGCTGTATTATGGGCATTAGGTTGTTCTGTAATGGCATTCTTAGGTGCCGGTGTTTGGGGCTTTATGCACACGCTATCATTTGTGAATTACTATACACACGGTTCTCAAATTACCGCAGCACACGGACACATGGCGTTTTATGGTGCTTACGTGATGATTGTATTAGCAATTATCTCATACGCTATGCCGATGCTTAATGGTCGTAAGGCTGCTAATAGCATGAAGGCACAAATAGTAGAGATGTGGTCTTTCTGGTTAATGACCATCTCTATGGTGTTTATTACTTTATTCTTAACGGCTGCCGGTATTTTGCAGGTTTATTTACAAAGAATGAATGGAGACGCGTCACTGCCATTTATGGTGGTTCAGGATAAGATTGAGATCTTCTACTGGATGCGTGAAGGCGCAGGCATCATATTCTTAATTGGATTGATTGTTTATATAGCAAGCTTCTTTGTTGGCAGAGACCAGCCTGAAGCAGAAATGCCTAAATAAACTTTTTAATTAGGATAAGAGGCCGTCTGTTTAACCTCAGACGGCCTTTTTTTTGAATGAATATAAGTACAACAATGACTAAAGTAACAAGATATCCGCCCGGTGAGATTATCATTTGGCTGTTTATTATGGCCGAGCTACTAGTGTTTGGTTTATTTTTTGCAGCCTATGCAATAACCCGTATTGATAATATTGAACTGTTTGAGTTGTATCAGCAAAATCTAGATACAACAGCAGCACTATACAATACGATAGCGCTATTGAGCAGCAGTTATTTTGTGATTAGATCAGTTATAGCCATCAAGGCAGATGAGCAAAAAAATGCTTATCGATGGATGATTTTGGCGGTTGTTGCAGGCCTGGTGTTCATTGTGATTAAAACTGGTGAGTTCTCTCACCATATTGATAATGACATCACCTTAAGTACTAATACGTTTTATATGTTTTATTTATCATTGGCATTTTTTCATTATTTGCACGTGATTTTAGGCTTGGTTATTTTGAGCGTATTAGCATACAATCTGAACAAAGGCACTTACTCTTCTAAGAATTGCAGTAGTGTGGAAACGGGTGCAAGTTATTGGCACATGGTTGATCTAGTTTGGCTAATCTTATTTCCTTTAGTGTATGTAATGTAATGAATATAAAAAAACAATCAACAATCGTAGAGACAGTGGTTTTTTTGCTATTGATAATGCTAACCTTGGTGACTTATCAGGTTGGAAAAATGGGGTTATCTGGCGTTAACATATCCTTAGGCGTGTTTGCTATTGCTCTTTTTAAGGGCGCGCTAATTAGCGAGCATTTTATGCAACTAAAACATGCTAGCGGCCTTTGGCGCTGGATGATTTTAATTTGGCTTATACTGTTAGGTATTGTTATTTACCTAGCGTTCACAGCATAGAGAAAATATTATGAATAAACAAAAACAAGACAAAATTCCTTTTTACAAGCCGCAAGGCAATGAAGTAGAGCTGTTTGAACACGCTTATAACAATCAGCTGCCACTGCTGATTAAGGGTCCAACAGGTTGCGGAAAAACTCGATTTATTCGCCACATGGCCGCCAAGCTAGATCGCCCACTTTATACAGTTGCTTGTCATGATGACTTAACCGCAGCTGATTTAGTGGGCAGACACTTAATTAACGACAAAGGTACTTATTGGTGTGATGGCCCATTAACAAAAGCAGTGAGAGAAGGTGCAATTTGCTATTTGGATGAAGTGGTTGAAGCGCGCAAAGACACAACGGTTGTACTGCACCCCTTAACAGATGACAGGCGTATCTTGCCAATTGAGCGCACCGGTGAGACACTCAGTGCGCCTGAAGAGTTCATGCTGGTTACCTCTTACAATCCAGGCTATCAAAACTTGCTCAAAGGCATGAAACCCAGTACAAGACAGCGTTTTGTTGCTATGAGTTTTGATTTTCCAGATGTGCAAACAGAGATTTTTGTACTCTTGGCAGAAACCGATATCGACAAAGCCACGGCAGAAAAACTGGTTGGCTTGGCTACTTCTATGCGCGCACTTAAGGATCATGATCTTGAAGAGGCTGCCTCTACTCGACTGTTGATCTATACGGCTACCTTAATTGCCAGCGGCATGCCAATATTGGAAGCCTGTAGAGCAGCGTTGGTTGAGCCGTTAACTGATGACCAGGAAACCATCGACGCTTTAATGGAAGTTGTTAATGCCACACTCGGATAATAAAAGCACCGCTTTAGCAATTCGCTTTGAGGTGCTATATTTGCTTAACTTATTGCTATTGCCCGGCATTGCTTTTTTAATACTCGCCTGGTTTTATCTTAAATATAAAAATCATTCGTCTAGTTTGGTTAGATCACACTTGCAGCAAACTTTCTTTACCAGTCTAATTGGTGGTGCGCTTATTGTTCTAGTTATTGCCTTGCTATTTGTATTTGGCGGTTTTTCTAGCTCTTATATATGGATGTGGATTATTTTGTATTTCACTTTGGCGCACTCAACGCTAGTGGTATTTGGCGCCCTGGGATTAGCAAAGGCCATGTCATCGCAATCATGGCGTTATCCAATCATTGGCTTGCCTTTGCCCAAGGATAATTAAATGGAAGAACGGGTTGGTGAAATTTGGCATAACTTTATTACGCGTATGGCGGATAAAAATTATCCGGATGCTGAGGTTGAGCTGGTTAATATTAAAAAAACCATTGGCATTTTCTTTCGCGCCTTGGGTGGAGATGGCTCGCTCAGCGTGGCACAAACAGATGAAAGTGAATACACCTCAGAGCGTAGTTTTTTAAAACGTATTGCTCGTAGTAGTGAGAAATACGAGTTTGCTTGGATAGATGAAAACTCACTGCGCCTTCCTAAGGTGATTGATTATTTCCCAACCAAAGCGCTTAATAAAGATTTATATCTTTGGTTGGCGGCACTCGCCTCAATTTCTAAACAATCCGATAGCTGGATAGTGGACAACCAACAACGCACTAAGCTTGCACTAGGTGCATTTCCTGGCTTGAACAGGCTATATCAAAGACTATTAGATGCTCATTTAAAGCAACGCCCAGCGCTTGATAAAATATCCAAAGCTGAGCAAAAAACAGAAAATATGATTTTGCAGGCGCTCAAAGATCCTGGCAGTATTACTACCTTACCTAATAGCAAGTACATGCCTAGGCCGGTGACACTTTGGTTGCACCCCAATCCACCCAATGCCGAGCAACAAGGTGATCAGCCAAATTTAGAAGACAGCGATAACCAGAGAACGGATAAGCAAAAAGACGCCACTGATATCGGCAAAAAACAGGCCAAACGTGTGGACAGTCCAGACGAGGTTCGAGGTCTAATCACTGTGCGCATGGAAAACCTGTTTACTTGGGGTGAGTTTGCCAATATGGACAGATCCACCGATGATGACGAAGACCCTGAAAACGCTAAAGATGTTGCTAAAGATTTAGATGAGTTGGCCATTGCCAGAAATCAGCGCGCCTCTAAAGTGCAAATGAAATTTGATCTTGATTTGCCTTCAGAAGCCATGGATGATGAAGTGCTGGAAGAGGGTATTCTATTACCAGAATGGGATTGGAAAAAACAAGCCCTAATTCAAGACAAGTGTCACGTAGTGAGTATGGTGTCGACCCAACAGCAAGACACAAGCCTGCCAGATCATTTAAAGGCTACTGCTAAAAATTTACGTAACCAATTTCAAGCTATTACACCAGCACGTACTTGGCATTACGCACAAAGCGATGGCCAAGAAGTAGACTTGGATGCTTATTTGAAATTTAAGTCAGATTTGATGGCTGGCCAACATGATGGAAAGTCAAATCTGTATAAAGAGCTGAGCAGTGGCGCTAGAGATTTGTCTTGTTTGTTGTTGGCCGATTTATCCTTGTCCACGGACACTTGGGTTAATAACGAATCTCGCGTGATTGATGTAATTCAAGACAGCCTGTATTTATTTGCTGAAAGTTTAAATGCCACGGGAGATCGATTTGGCATGTACGGGTTTTCGTCTAGGAAAACCAATCCGATTCGCATCCACACGTTAAAATCTTTTGATGAGAAATATAATGGAAAAATTAGATCACGCATTGCTGAAATTAAGCCAGGCTATTACACGCGCATGGGTGCAGGTATTCGCCACGCGGCCAATCTTTTAAAGGATCAAGTCGCCACTCAGCAGTTGCTATTAATCTTAACAGATGGCAAGCCAAACGACTTGGACATGTATGAAGGTCGCTACGGCATTGAGGATACCAAACAAGCCATTTTGACAGCGCGCACGATGGGGCTTAAAGTATTTTGTGTTACCATTGACGAGAAAGGTAATGATTATTTGCCAAATTTATTCGGCACGAATGGCTATGCACTGGTGAGAAAAGTAACAGACCTGCCTAAAACACTGCCCATGTTATATGCACGATTAACGCTCTAGATTGATACGCACAGGGATCTTGCCTGCGTTTTTAAAATGAAGCACAATATCTATTGTTTTAAGCTCGTGAACTGGCTGCTTCAGCCCCATAAACATAACATGATAAGACATTGGCTTTAAGATAAGCGTCTCTTTAGCGGTAAACGCTCTATTAGGCCGGTGAACCATTTTTGCAAACCCGTCTATGATTTGTGTTTCGTGTAGTTCGGTCCTTTTTGCAATCGTACTTGAGATGCTTAAAAGTATGTCATCAGTGTCTGCAAGATTAGTAATCTCACCATAAGCAGCAGTTGATCTAGCATTGCTAGCACCCTGTTTCATTCTAAATTTATCCGTTTTGATCGGTACATTCATCAGGGATAAAATATGAGCACTAAATTCCGCCTTAGGTGTTCCAGTGTAGCCAATATGACGAACCTCTCCATCTTGGTCAATTAGATATAAGGTGACACTGTGGTTGTATAGGCGCACCTTTGACTTGTCAGTTGTCTGTTTTTGTACCACTCTGCGGATATTTTCAACATCTACATTGCCACCAATTTGAGTGTAGCGCGCTTTAAATAGCTGAACAATATTGTCAATTTGAGCTCTTGTGCCTGTAATACCAACAAATTTTTGATTAAAGTGTGAAATGAAATTTTTTAGATGTGCAGGAGTGTCATATTCAGGATCAACAGTAACAAACATAATTTGTAATTGCTTTTGAGCATAGTCTGGAAGTTGTTCGTATAGTTGTTTTAAATAGCCTAAAGTAAAGGGGCAAATATCCGCACAATTAGTATAGCCAAATCCGAGTATAACCACCTTGCCCTTGTAATCATTCATCTGCATTGGATTATTATGCATGTCCACAGCAGAAAAATTACCGCCGACGCCACTCAGAACAGGCAGCTCACTACTGGCGTTAGAGAGGTTAAAAATGCCGATATTTAAGCACAATAGAAGCAAGATTTTTTTTAGCATAGTATTTTCTCCCAGGGGGCAATATCTGGCAGCAGATGTTGCTCGTTAATATTAATTATTTTATAAATTCCTTGTTCGGTGGGCTCAATATTAATTGTTTGTTTTATTTTCGCAATGCGCCATTTGTGATTACTAGAAATACCTTTCCAGTCAATAATGAGCGTAATCTGCAAGACATTTTTAGCAGTTTTTTTAACATCAATACTACGGAGTAAATGCCCGCCCTGGCCCAGCCATTTTCTGCGTTTTTTTAAGGATTTTTGAACATCTCCAAAGAAAATATTATTCCCAATGGTGAGATGGTATGTGGCGTAAGAATGGGGGAATTCGGAAGGATTTATCGGGTGAAGATTATCTAGTAATAAAAGCCATGCGTAGGCAAATTGTCGATTAAGATAATACAGCTGATTGAATTCAACAGCTATATTGCCCGACTTAAGTGGATGCTGATAGAGCCTATTAATATCAACAATATCAGAAGTTTTGGTTAAATTAAAAACAAAGGATTCTTTGATTTTCTCAAACTTAGTAATTTGATCCTCCAAATAACCAAGCTGAATAGTAACCGTGAAAGTTGTTTGGTTTGGTGGCCCTGAGTCGGTTTCTAGTTGTGCTTTGATAATTTGAATGGTATTGATATTTTGCGGATATTTATCAGAAGATTGAGAGCTAAACAAGGCGGCGTAATGCCCCATCACCTGAGTGGCAACTTGATTAAGTGTTTGAGCATACTGTTTGGCTTGCTGAGCCTTTAGCTGGGTCGGATTGTATTCCACAAGAGCATTAACGCTTGTGGAATACAATCCAAGCAGACACAACACTAAATACAGATGTTTTAGTATTAATATATTGTGCACTAGCTTGGATTGCATCATGACTCTAATGTGGCGCTTGTATCTGTTCCATTAGGTCATTGTTCCATTCGCCTTCGACTGACACATGAGCTGCAGCACCTAGAGAAATCGCCTCAATTAGGTTGTGATTTACATAAGCATACAGTCCAGGTTGTCTGAAGGTATAAGTCATAGCAGCAGCTTCACCGGCAAACACTGGCCAAGTTTCACGATTGGTCATTGGTACGTCATCAAACGATCCGCCGTGCCAGAACAAGTCAGCATGTCCACCAATTAAATGAACACGAGAATCACGATTCGCTTGAGAGTGGATAAATAACACCGTATCACCAACATTTGCTTTCATGGCGTTATCACCCGTTAAGGCGCCAACTTTACCATTGAAAGTAAGGTGAGTAGGGATTAGCCCACGCATAACTTTCATTGTGTCACCCATGGCAAAGATTGGAGAGTCGTAGCGCTTATATTTGCCATTATCATCCTTGGCAACGTACCAGTCCTGTTCGCCAATGTAGTAACCTTTGTCATAGGTAACTACATTGCCCTTTTCATCTTTAAGTCCATCACGAGGTAGAACCATAATCGCACCATTCATACCAGAAACCACATGATATGGGATCATCGTACCGCCCGGTGCACAGTGATAAACAAAGGTGCCTGTTCTGTCTGCTTTAAATCGCAGTACAACAGTTTGTCCTGGTGCGACATGGGTGAGTGCACCTGCTCCTAGTGCGCCAGTTGATGCGTGAAAGTCAATATTGTGAACCATCTCATTTGTTTTTGGATTTTTAAGAGTTAGCTCTATATAATCGCCTTCATGAACAACAATCATTGGGCCGGGGTTAGAGCCATTAAATGTTAAAGCTTGATAGAAGACACCTGGTGCAATTTCCATTTCTTTCTCAACAACAATTAGCTCAACCTCAACAATTTTGGGACCACCAACAGCAACCTGATTGTGTTTGGGTAGAAAAGGTGGTGCCACCAATTTTTGTGTAACACGGGGCAGGCTGTCAATCTTGGCACTAACACCAATATTAAAACCCTTGAGGCCACCACCTTCTGATTCCGCAGCTTGACCAGCTAAAGCTGACCCACTACCAACAAGCGCAGCAACTGCGAACGCCTGTAGCAATTTATTTTTTATTATATTTATCATTTTAGTTATCCTTGTTTTTTTAAAAAAATTACATGAACGATCTGTAAGATTGCAGATAAATGACACCCTCCTTTTGTATCTATATACCGTTATGACACCTATTTAAGGTGAAATAATATCATCAAGCATTGATATAGATCAATAAGAGGAAAAATATTATTTTTAGCTG